>PLXI01000053.1 GCA_003151375.1 Hyphomicrobiales bacterium | reverse complement strand
GGCATTGATGCGGTGGTTGGGCCATTCTTTAGTGAGTTGCTGATCAACGGTAACTTCAATCAAAGCCTGCTCTCGCACTGTGCCTTCAACCACATCCCGCAGATACTTATAATCGGCTTGTCCACATTGGCCGTCGTCAAAATCTTCACCTATGGCGCGGGAAGCAAATTGTGCCAGCGTCTCGCCCAGATCACTTGCAGCCAGATCCATTTGATACAGTGCCTGAACAGCACCCAAGCGGGCGGCGGATTTGGCAACGGGCAGTTTGCGCGTTCTGGGCTTTGGCGTCGTCATTTCAAATTTCTCATGAGGCTGGCCTTAGCTGCGCTTCAAGGCCCTTGCAAGGGCGGGGCTTGCAAGATTGNNGTGAAAGTCCCCACCGGCGGTAAAGCCCGCGAGCGGTTTTCCATTTTGGGAAATGTCAGCAGATCTGGTGAGACTCCAGGGCCGACGGTTAAAGTCCGGATGAAAGAGCAGAAAGGCCGCGTAGCGATTCGCAATACGGTTTGCCGACGATGTTTTGCATCGCGGCTGCGTCCTGATTCATGTTTAATGGAAGGGACGATCGACATGAATCAGATACCCCAAATTTCTAACTCACTAAAAGGTGCTGCTTATATGGTGGGCGCTGGCATTGCCTTCGCGGCAATCAATGTGATTACACAAACTGTGACTGGCTCAGCCGACTTCGGTGGGCTTGGTTTTAAGCCGACCTCTGATGCCTTCTGGCAATATTTTATCGGCTTGATCGTGGCACTACCTTTCATTTGGAAATATGGATTGGGCGCGATGAAAACGCAATTTCCTGTTCTGCATCTCATCCGCGTGGCACTCTCTGGATTGGGTGTACTGGCCTTTGTGCTTGGCCTCTCTCACGGCGTTCAGATTTGGCAGGTTATTGCACTGGTAATGACTTCTCCTTTTTTCATTCTGCTGGGTGCGAAATTCTTCCTTGGTGAAGATGTGGGTGCCGACCGATGGTTTGCCGCGGCGCTTGGCTTTACCGGTGCAATGATTGTTTTGCAGCCCTGGAGTTCCGGTTTCAATTCATGGTCATTAACACCTATCGCTGCTTCGGTTCTTTGGAGCGTGGTGTCGCTGATTACTAAGAAGTTCACCAACACCGAACGTGCCGAAACGATCACCATGTGGCTGCTCATTGGCATCACAATCTGGAACGGCGCGTTTTCAGTTGCCGCAGGTTTTGAATGGCCACGGGGCAACATTCTTTATTATTTGCTTGCGGGTGGCGTTATCCAGTTCTTCGCGCAATGGTTCTTCACCAAAGCCTATTCAAAAGCCGATGCTAGCTTTCTGCAACCGTTTGACGACTTGCGCCTACCGTTCAATGTCATTGCCGGGTTCTTGGCCTTCCACTATTTACCGGTGGGCAATTTGTGGATTGGCATTGCGATGATTATGGCGGCATCAGCCTTTTTGCTGTGGCGGAATAATCAGGCAAAAATCATGACCGCCTAATTGATTTATCCGCATTTAATGATCTCGTCATAGCAAACACAGTGCCGGCTCCAAAATTGACATTTTTTGAATTTTTGTTTAACTAGCTTTATTCTAGGCTTACAAGTTCAAAACTGGATTTGCGCGATGATGCACAAGTTTTTAATTTCGGCAGGCTTACTGGGGCTTTTGACGACTTCTGCCTTTGCAGGTGACACTTCATTTTATATTAAGGCCTTAGGCGGCGGGGTGCTTGAATCGCCTCAGTTGTGGAATAATGGTATTCCACAGCCTCTTTATCCCATGAATGGCGGCTGGGATGCAGGTGCGACCTTGGGATATTATCTTAGTGATAATTTCTCAGTCGAAACCGATGTGTTCCATACTAACACCACTTATAACTGCTGCGCGCCAAACGGTCTTCAATCCACTAGCGTGATGGGCAATGTGGTGGGCCATTTAAATGTTAGCGGACCAGTTGGTGTCTATGGTGGTCTTGGTGTTGGCGCTGTTGATGTGGCTTATGTAAATTTGAATCCGGCCTCAAACGGTAATGCATGGGTGTTCGGGGGCCAGGCTTTTGGTGGGGTGGAAGTTTCTGTTTCCAAGAACATTTCGTTGTTGGCCGAGTATCGTTACCAATTGGCATCAAATGCTCAGCTCAATCTGGCTGGTTTTGGCTCCACCACTGTTGGCTACAACGCAAGTTTGGTTTCGGCGGGGCTTGAATTCAAGTTCTGAGAAGTTGGAAATCATTCCAAAAGGGCGGCCTTCGGCGCGCCCTTTTTTGTGACTTGAGTGCCACGTGAGGCTAAATAGGATTTTCCTGAGTAATTTATTGGAGACGAGCATGCGATTTGTTCTAATTTACTCCTTTGCACTAACAACAGTGATTCTGCCGAGCATCGCTGATGCGAAGGTCTGTCACGGTGATCCAGTGGCAATTTCGTACAAACTACTAATGGGAGGCTCGCAGCACGGCACCTTCAGCTTTAGCCTACCGAACGGCTGCACAATAACCTGTAAAGCAGGCGACACAAAACGCGATCTCAACCGCGTCTGCCACTGGAACTAAGCCTTATCCTCATCAGCGGCCAGTTCACCAATGATGTTCTCAAAATCCTTGGCTTCGCGAAAATTGCGATACACAGAAGCAAAGCGCACGTAGGCTACATCATCCAACGTCTTCAGGCCTTCCATCACCAATTCGCCGATTTGTTCAGACTTAATTTCGGTTTCGCCCAAGCTTTCCAACTGGCGAACGATGCCAGAAATCATCCGCTCAATACGCTCAGCTTCAACAGGGCGTTTACGCAGAGCTACCTGAACTGAGCGCGCTAACTTATCACGATCGAAAACCGTTCGTCTGCCGCTGCGTTTTATCACCGAAAGTTCACGCAATTGTACGCGCTCAAATGTGGTGAACCGACCGCCGCAATCTGGGCAGGCCCGCCTGCGGCGAATGGCGCTGTTATCCTCAGAGGCGCGGCTGTCCTTCACTTGGGTATCGGCATTACCGCAGAATGGACAGCGCATATGTTTTCTCCCTAATTATATATCGGGAATTTTTTGGTGAGGCTGAGCACTTTGCGTTTCACAGCGGCTTCAACCTTACCATTGGCATCTTCACCATGCTTAGCAAGCCCGTCGAGCACTTCATTCACCAGATGGCCAACTTCACGGAATTCATGTTCACCAAAGCCGCGTGAGGTTGCAGCGGGTGAGCCTAAGCGAATGCCAGAGGTAATCGTGAATGGCGTGGGATCAAACGGGATGCCGTTTTTATTGCAAGTGATGAAAGCACGGCCCAAAGCGTGTTCAGCAGCTTTGCCGCTGAGGCCTTTTTTGCGCAAGTCAACCAACAGCAGATGCGTGTCGGTGCCGCCGGTTGTAACATCGCAACCGCCCTTTATCATTTCATCGGCCAAGGCCTTGGCGTTAGCCACAACTTGATGCGCATATTTCTTGAAGGCAGGTTTCAGCGCTTCACCGAAGGCCACCCCCTTTGCTGCAATTACATGTTCCAATGGCCCGCCAATGAGGCCGGGGAAAATCGCCGAGTTGATTTTCTTACCCAATGCCTCATCATTGGACAAAATCATACCGCCACGAGGCCCCCGCAAAGTTTTATGCGTGGTGGTTGTTACCACATGGGCATAAGGCAAGGGACTTGGATGCGCACCACCAGCAACAAGACCGGCAAAGTGGGCCATATCGACCATGAGATATGCACCAACTGAATCAGCTATTTCGCGGAAGCGTTTGAAATCAATTTGTCGTGGGTAAGCTGAGCCACCCGCTACGATTAGCTTGGGGCGTTCCTGCAAAGCTTGTGCGGCAACATCGTCATAATTGATCTGCTGATTGTCTTCGCGCACTTTGTAAGAGGCAACTTTGAACCACTTGCCTGATTGGTTGACGGGTGAGCCATGGGTGAGATGGCCGCCGCAGGCGAGATCCAAGCCCATGAACGTATCACCCGGTTGCAGCAGCGCAAAGAATGCCCCCTGATTGGCAGTCGAGCCTGAATGGGGTTGCACATTGGCATAAGCGCAATTGAAAAGTTTTCTAGCGCGATCAATAGCCAGTTCTTCGGATTGATCCACATATTGACAGCCGCCATAATATCGACGGCCTGGATAGCCTTCGGCATATTTATTGGTCATCACACTGCCTTGGGCCTCAAGCACAGCGCGGCTGACGATATTTTCCGACGCAATCAGCTCAATCTCATTTTGTTGGCGTAAAAGTTCTGACTTGATGGCCCGGGCAATCTTAGGGTCAGCCTTGGCAAGTTTGTCTTTGAAGAAGCCAGGGTAAAGTGGTTTCGCCCTGCCCTTAACTGGCTTTGATTTCTTTGCTGACTTGGTCACTTTGCGAGACTTAGCTGCCATCACCTGCTCCATAAAATTTGAGCCTGCTCTATGGCAGGCTCTGGCGCTTCGGTAAAGCCTACACCACGCCGCAGTTAATTTGCCGGCGTTGGCACAACAACTGGTGCTGCTGGCTCTTCTGGCTTTGGCACATCAGCAGCCGCAGTAGTATCAACGGGCTTTGGCGCTTCAACCGTTTTGTCTGGCGTGTCTATTTTTGGCAAACAACCATCGGCCGCACTGCCATCTGGCTTGCAAGCGCCAGGCTTTTTCAATGTAGATTTTTTGGCGACCAACTTTTTATCCAGTGACTTTTTATCTTTGGCCTTGGCATCAGCTGAAGCCTTGCCCTTTTTGTCGAGCTTCTTCTTGGGATTCTTGATTTTATCAGCTGCAGCACTTTCTTCAGCCGCTTTCTTTTTGTAATAACTTGGCCAATCAAATAAACCAGACTTTGATGTTGACGCCAGTTGCTCTGTGGCTCTTGTGGTCGCCATACTTGCTGTACCACCACCAGCGCCGGTAGCGGTTGCACCATCAATTTTGCCCATCTTTGATCCAAAGAAACCTGAACCTCCGGCTTCGGCATCATCAACCGATGGAGCACTTGGCAATGGCTTCAAAACAAAACGCTTATTGTCTGGGCTCATCTCACCCACCGCCATCGGCTGGCCAACGATGAAGCCTGAGCCATCCATTTGGTATACATCATGGCGGAAGGAAACCGTGCCACCCAGCGAGGGCCATGCAGTTAGATAAGCCACACGCAGTTGCAATGGGGCCACAAGTGCTACATCCAAACGCTCCAAGGTTTTGGCCATGCCAGCAATCTTGTCTGGATTATAACCATCCTGCCCGTTCAACACCCAATTTACCAATCCCGACATGTTCTGAATGCGGATGCAGCCCGAAGAAAAGAAGCGGTTGTTGTAATTAAACATCTGCTTTTCTGGAGTGTCATGCAGATAAATGCCGAATGGACTTCTGAACTCAATCTTGGCAGTGTCCATAGCGTTATCAGGGCCAGGCTCTTGCCGGAACAAATAGTCTTCCGCCACCAGAGTTTTAAAATTCAAGGTTTTGGGATCAACTTCAGGACCATTTTGGTCGCCTTTGAATATTTTGATGTCGAGTTGCTTCAGATAGCTCAAATCATGTTGCAGCTTAGGTAAAATGTCTTTGCGTACGATAGATGATGGCGCAAACCAGTAAGGATTGAATTTCACTGTTTCAATGCCGGTCATGACCACGGGCGTTGGGCGCGCTGGCCGACCCACGATGGTGTTGTGGCGCTCAGCTACACGGCCACCAGCAACGGCTTCAAGTTGTTGAGCGGGCACGTTGACCACGATGTAACGATCGCCCAAACCAACTTCATAGGTCGCCAAGCGAGGAATGTTGGCCTCAATGGTGGCCAAGCGTTGCTCGGCTGGAACATTCAATTCGGCCAAGGTGAAGGCATCCATTTTTCNNCTCTGAAAGCGGCTGAGTGCGTCTTTGGTTGCAGAGGTGAACACATTGGCAAATTGGCCTTGAGTTCCTTCAACCTGCAAATAACCCTCTTGGAATAACCGTTGATTCAAAATTCCGACATTGGGGCTTTCGTCACCTTTCTTGAAGGCAAACCCAGGCACTTTCACAAAGCCCCCTGACGCAATGATAGCGCGGTATTTGGCGGAATCTTCCGTCAGCAGTTTCTCACCATTGGATTGCAGCATNNAGCATCGGCATCTGGTTTTGGCCAGCAACAACTTCAGTCACTGTTGTTGGAACCCCTGCAAGCTTCAAGGGGGCCTCTTGTTTTCCCAACGGATCAAACAACCCGCTAGAAGCGGTCTGCGCTAAAACACTACCAGGCACGAAAACCATAATCGCCAAACCAGCCACAAAGCTGGATCTACGCGCTATCCGCATTACTAAACCCATTTTTCAGAAAACCTCTAAATACTAAATTCGCCACAGCCTCTATCAAGCCTTTTGGGCTAGGTCAAAACAACATGGCAATCAGAATCATACTTTAATGAAGATTAACAGGGTAAATCCGACAAAATTTAGCCCTGTGACCCCTGTGACAACACTTTTTGGTTAAAGTGGGCAAGTTAATGGCGGACCTTAGATGACGATTTTCGACAGGACAAAGAGAAAAAAGAGTATTTATTGTCGAATTCCATGAACATTTTAGCCTTATCAGTTTTTATAATAGGCACCTTTGGGTGGCGCTCCGAAAAGAGGCATAGCGGCTTGCATATCTTCTTTCGGAAATCCCGCGAGAGATTTTTGGTGTGATTCAATAGAAGACCATTTTTCCAATACAACGAACTCACCTGCTTTATCGGAATGCTTTAGCACTTCGCATGACAAACAGCCTTCACAGGATGAAATATATGGAACAAGTGACTTCAGAAACGAATACAGATTTTCTCCTTTGCCTACTGCTGCCTGAAATTCATTTATGCGGATAATACTCATATCACACTCCATTTAATCATTTGTTTTATAATGGATTAATTGTTCGAACGATTGGCGGAGAGGGAGGGATTC
>PLXI01000029.1 GCA_003151375.1 Hyphomicrobiales bacterium | reverse complement strand
GGCCAAGACCCCGATCATCGTTGGATCATCGATCCCATCGACGGTACTTTCAATTTCATGCATGCGCTGCCGCTTTTTGCGCTGACCATTGCACTTGAACGCAAGGGCGAAGTTGTTGCGGGTGTTACTTACAATCCCATTACCGATGAATTGTTCCATGCTGAAAAAGGCACTGGTGCATTTATGAATAATAAGCGCATGCGCGTGGGTGGCAGGAAAGAACTTTCTGAGTCGATGTTGTTCTGCGGGCTACCCAATCGTGCCGACAAGACCCATGAGTTGCAGCGCAAAGAATTGGCCGTTATGCAAACCAAAACTGCTGGCATTCGTTCAATCGGTTCAACGGCCCTCGATATGGCTTACACCGCCATGGGCCGTTTTGATGGCGGCTGGCACCATGGCCTGAAGCCATGGGATTTGGCCGCCGGTATTATCTTCATCAAAGAGGCAGGTGGCTTTGTGAATGGCATCAATGGCGAAGATTATGCGCTTAATGCGGGCGGCTATGTTTGCGGCAATGCTGACTTGCTGCCGCAAATTAAAGCCGCACTCGACGAAGCTAAAAAACTTTAACACTTGAAACCTGGGCTGCTTCGTCGTGAAGTGGGAAACCGCTGCACTAGGGAGATTGCAATGCGTTTAGCCACCACACTTTTTATATCTGCATTTTTGTTGGCGACTCCGGTGAACGCCGTTACGCCCCAGCCTGTCTCGGCTGACCATGCAATGGTGGTCACATCCCAGCATTTTGCAACTGATGTGGGCGTTGAAATTCTAAAACAAGGCGGCAATGCCGTGGATGCGGCTGTGGCTGTGGGCTATGCACTGGCTGTCACTAATCCCTGCTGCGGCAATATCGGCGGCGGTGGCTTTGCAACCTTGCATTTGGCCGACGGCAAAGATGTGTTTTTGAACTTCCGCGAAAAGGCACCTGCGGCTTCAACTGAAAAAATGTTTTTAAATGCCAGCGGAGATGTCGTCCCGGATTTAAGCCTGAGCGGCTATCTCGCTGCGGGTGTTCCAGGCTCGGTCACGGGGCTTGATACGTTGCTACAAAAATATGGGTCGATGAAGCGCCAAGAGGTTATGGCACCAGCAATCAAACTGGCTGAGCAGGGATTTGTGCTTAATGCCGCTGATGTGGCGATCATGAACACCTCCACAAAATATTTCGCCGATCAGCCCAATGTGGCCGCCATTTTTTTGCATGACGGCAAGCCTTGGGCGGCGGGAGATTTGTTTGTTCAAAAAAATCTTGCCAACACTTTGAAACTCATTTCGGCTGATGGCCCCGATGCTTTTTACAAAGGAGCAATTGCCGATACTCTAGTTGGAAGCAGCGCTAAAAATGGCGGTATTCTCTCCAAGCAAGATTTGGCCGATTACACGGTGTCGGAAGAAGCGCCAATTCGTTGTAACTATCACGGATTTGATTTGATCTCAGCGCCTCCACCCAGTTCTGGCGGGGTTGCGATTTGCGAAATTCTAAACATCCTCAAAGGCTATCCTATGCATGATTTGGGTTTCCATTCAGCCCAAGGAATTCATTTTTTGGTGGAAGCTATGCGCCACACTTATGTGGATCGGAATTTCCAATTGGGCGACCCAGACTTTGTAAAGAACCCGTTGGATAAGCTTCTCTCCGACGATCATGCCGCTGCCATTCGCGACAAAATTGAGCTGGGCAAAGCCACTCCATCCAAAGATGTTCAGCCCGGCACCGCACCCCATGAAGGCGACCAGACAACGCATTATTCCATTGTCGATGCCAAGGGAGATGCGGTCTCGGTAACCTACACCATCAACGCGCTGTTTGGCGCCAAGGTAATGGCGGGCGACACCGGCTTTTTTCTCAATGATGAGATGGATGATTTCACCACCAAGCCGGGTGTGCCCAATCTCTTTGGCTTGGTACAAGGCAAAACCAATGTCATAGCACCAGGCAAACGCCCATTGAGTTCGATGAGCCCAACCATTGTCACCAAGGATGGCAAGCCCGTGATGGTATTGGGAAGCCCAGGCGGCTCGCGTATCATTACCATTGTGCTCGAAACCTTTTTGAATGTGGTGGACTACGGCATGAATATGCAGGAGGCGGTGGATGCACCACGCATTCATCATCAATGGCTGCCTGATGAAATTGACGTGGAGCCTTTCGCACTTTCGCCTGACACCGCCAAGATTTTATCCGACATGGGTTACACCATAAAAACCCAAACACCTTGGGGTGCAGCTGAAACCATCCTCATTGGGCCGCCGGCCGATGCTGCCGCAACGGCCACTTCGGGCAATGATGCTATGGCGGCAAGCAAGCCCACGCCCGGAAAAATTTACGGCGCACATGATGATAGAAGACCTGCCGGTGCTGCAGGCGGATATTGAACCTATAGATCCGGGTTCAACTTTTCCAACGCCTCCACCGCATCTTTCACGCCCGCAAGATATGGATCAATAGCCAGCGCATCCTTCATGGCTTTCAGCGCTTCATCTGGTTTGTGTTGCGCACGAAGCACCATGCCCTTGCCGGAGAGCGCACCAAAATGCCGTGGCTCCAGCTGTAACACTTTGGAAATATCCGCAAGGCTTTCATCATAACGGCCTTGCATAAAATAAAGCGTGGCGCGGCGGTTCCACCCTTCAGCAAAATTGGGATGGGTTTGCACCAATTCGTCCAGCTCTTTCTCAGCAATATCAGCCCCTCCAGCATTCATGGCAGCTGATGCGTGGGCAAGTTGGGTCACGGCATCGGGAGCTTCATTACTGGCCCAAATCGCCCAGATTTGCATCTCCAAAAGTTTGGCGGCGGTTTCATCTTGGGCATTGTGGAGAAGGCCAAATAGATGGTCCAGCCTTTGGGCATAATCATTTTGGTCAGTCTCAGCAAAAGCTGAGGCACCAAGAAAACCCGCAAAAATTATTGCGAACAGCCAGCGCATGAATGACATCATAGCACTTCACAGCGATATGCCAAATCACGTTACCGTGCGTGGCATTGGCTTTCGTTATCCACGATTGCCGCGCGTTGCATTTCCACACACAACCGTGCCAGATGCCACGACATCTTTAAGCAGGGAAAGCACAGCTTCCCCTGACATGCCAAAGGGATCAATATGCAATGTTGCAGAATGCTTCAACAAAACCGATGGGTTCAACTGGCCAATCGTCACTTCGCCCATCGACCAGCCCTCAAAGCTGCGCTGGGTAATTTCTTCAAATGATAAGAGGGTCACATCCGAATGGCGCTTATCTTGTGTGATTGCATTGTAAGTTTCACTCACCTGCGCGCGCCCACCTTCCAACACTTGAATGAAACTGTCGCTGGTGGCCACAAGCACGCCAGTGATGCCGTGTTTAGTATTATGTTTTCGCGACGTTTCGAGGATGTCATTCAAAAGTTTTGATGAATGAGATTTGCCTAATCGACTGGCATAAACACAGCGCACAAGCATGGCTTAATCCTTCCTTGGTATGAGTGAGAGGAACTCACGCCGTAAACTTGGGTTCTTCAAAAATGATCCGCGCATCACACTGTTGAGCATCAGCGAGTCTGATTCTTTAACGCCGCGCCAATGCATGCAAAAATGATCGGCTTCCATAACAATTGCAAGCCCATCTGGTTTGACCATATCCATAAAGAGATCCGCGATTTGTGAAATGGCTTCTTCCTGGATTTGCGGACGAGACAAAACCCAATCCGCCAGACGCGCATATTTTGAAAGCCCAATAAGATTTGAATGTTGGTTCGGCATTAAGCCAATCCACAGCTTGCCGATAATAGGGCAAAAATGATGGCTGCAGGCGCTGCGCACCGTGAGCGGGCCCACAATCATCAACTCATTGAGGTTTGATGCATTAGGAAATTCTGTGACGGCTGGGGCATCGTGAAACCGGCCTTTGAACACTTCAGTCAGATACATCTTGGCGATGCGCCGCGCGGTATTCTGGGTGTTGTGATCATTCTTGAAATCAATCACGAGGCTTTCCAGCACAGTTTCCATTTTGCCAGCAACTTCATTTAACAGTTGCTCATGCTCTCCCGCTTCAATGAAGCCTGAGATATTGTCATTAGCGAAATAACGCTGTCCGGCCTTTTCAAGCCGTTGCTTAATACGTGCGGAAACCGGTTTATTTTCAGGTGCCTTGGCCATTTCCATAAGCTAGCAGAAATGTGGCTGCAATAACGAGTAGAAAATTTCATAGCATGTGTTGATCTATTAGCGCGGCGCCAATGTGTCTGTTAGTATGCATATCATTCTTTCAATCATGGTGGCCCTTATGACTGTTGCAACTGCCCAAGCTGCGGATAATCTTTATGACTTCACACTAACGGGGCTGGACGGCAAGCCCTTGCCTTTGGAGCAGTTCAAGGGCCATCCTGTGCTGTTGGTTAACACAGCGTCGGAATGTGGCTTCACCCCGCAATTTGAAGGGCTGGAGAAATTGTGGGAGAGCTACAAGGATAAGGGCCTGATCGTCATCGGTGTGCCGAGCAATGATTTCGGCGGGCAAGAGCCGGGCGTTGGCCAGGAGATCGCAACATTCTGCCAGAGGAATTACGGTGTGACTTTTCCACTGGCAGATAAATCAGTGGTCAGCGGCGCAGATGCAATTCCGGTTTATCAATGGGCCAGTGCAAAAGCTGGCGCACTCGGCGCGCCACACTGGAACTTCCACAAATATCTCTTCGGCAAGGACGGCAAGTTTGTGGATTGGTTCGCCTCAACCACCGAGCCGCAGAGCGAGAAAATTGTTGCGGCGGTGGATAAGGTTTTGAAGACGTAAGGCTCCACAGAATTTTCAAGATTCAAAATGTCAAACAGCATTGGGCATGAGCAAGCCCTTGTTCACCGTGGCCTTGCCGGTGGAGGAGAAGAAAGTGGGGCGCGCAGGGTTGCCTTCGCGTCATGCGGCTTGGTTTAGAGCCGCGAAAATATGCGAGGGTTTCCCCTGCGCGTTCAAGGTTTTTACTGCCGCTCCCTCTCCGCTGTCGCCAAGGTGGAGGATGTAGAATCCTCTGATCCTTGGCGGGCCAGTGCTCCGATGTGGAAGGCTCCGTCTCCGGGCTTTCTACACCAGCCAACAGCGCTGGACGTTTACCAACCTCGCTAGTTAAAGCGCGGCGGCGGGCCGACTAGCAGACCCGCTGGATGAGGTACGTTTCCTCAAGCCAACGATCCCTGGTTCCTTCCCGCCCTGATCATCGTCATGAACAAGACCCCGGTGGGAGGAACGAGAAGGCGTATTGCAGAGATAGGAATAAATGTCAAGGGGAAAATAATAACTACTCTCCATGGGCGGACTTGATCCGCCCATCCAGCCGAAGCAATTTGGAATCTCTCTCCCACCCCTTGCCACAACTGCAACTCTCGGCAAAAGTCTGCATCAGCGGTCAAGCCCGCCGTTAATATGCGACCAACGCTAACGGCGACTTTAGACGATGGCGGAAGATCGGCGAACGGGAATGTCGTTCGGATAGCCGTTTATTTTTAGTAAGTCTAACACCATATTTTCGGCATCAATCGGTGCATCAGTTCCAACTAGGATTTGCTTGATGCTACCTTTTGCTTTCAGCGGCAATGGCGCTTCGACATAGGTCTTACCATTAAATACTTTTCGGAACCTGTCGAAACTGGCCACAACATTCATGACGATGAAGCGTACCTCGCGCTCGTTCGCGTAGTCGTCGCGCTTGGAAGTCAAGCAATTCCAGATCAATTGTGATGCGATGACTTCATCCACCATCGCCTTCAAGTAGGTCAAGTAGGTGTTGGGCCCTATCGTCGTTACCAGCGAGCGGTTAGCCCATACCACCCCACTTGTAATTGACGCAGCCTTTTCAATGACAAGCCGGTGCCGTGCTTCCGTTGCCGCGTCGCCGTAAATAACACGACCTACGAAGAGATTCTCGTTCGCTTGTTCCTTTAGTTTCATTTCGTTCGGCGTGAACAGCGTCGGAGACAATCCGAGCGCGAAGCCACGTCCCTGTTGACCAAAGTCCCGCCACTGCTGCGGATCGTCTTCATGACGGCTGAGGCTGAACAGATAGAACTCAAAAGTAGAGCTGAAGGAGTTGTTGTCGAGTATGTCGATTAAGCAATCGCAAAACTGCTTTGTGGGACCATCTGTGGACTTGCCCACTTCCGCGATCACCTGGCGGGCGATTTTCATCGAATACCCGAACTCTTCTCGATCCGTTTGATACTCGTGGCCGAAGCACCAGAGTTTCTCGTGTGTAAGAATCCCCTTAAGCGCCTCTTCTCCGGTGTAGTGATAAAGCGGCGCGTTTGGCATGCTAGCGTCTTGCTCTTTCAAAAGCTGCGCCTGCGACCATGCCTCGAATTCACTCGGAGCGATCTGAAGCTCAGGCGGTAACCCATAAAATCGCAGGTCAAATGGCGTATTCAAGGCAATGACGTCCCAATGTAGATTACGGCGTCAGAAATTACGCCGCCAGAGATTGCGGTGCCAGCACATTCTACTCAAGCCTAGTTGTATTCTGCTCGGTTATTTGCGCCGATCATCTTTGCTATCCAGCCACATGGCGTTGAGCACGCCAAATAACACCGCCATCGTCAAGCCCAGCACCCAAGAAAAATACCACATTGTTTGATCCTCAATAAAGATTGCTGTTTGGCGCGTTGACATGCGCTTCGGTTATTGGCTTGCGCAAAATATAAAATGCCCAAGATGTATAGGCCAAAACGATTGGCACAAATATCACCGCCGCTATCGTCATCAGCCAAAGGGTGAGGCGTGAACTGCTCGCATCCCAAACCGTTAGGCTTTGTGAAGGTTCAAGCGAACTGGTCATCAGGTATGGGAACAATGCAATGCCCGCCGTGGCAATCGTGCAAGCCACCATCAAGCNNAAGCCGCTGCCGATAAAGGCTGTTGCAAAGCGCCCGGCCCGTATCAACAAAACCGTCACAATGGCCCCAAGGATCGCAAGGCCTGGCACCACATAAAGCAGTGGGTAAGCCTGGTAGTTGCGCAACCAAACACCGTGTTCAACCGCAACTGTTTTAAGCAGTGGATTGCTGGCACCATTGATGTCGATGGCTGATGTGGTGGTGAACCCATCTAATTGCGCAACCCAAATTCCGCCAACTACAAACAAGACTAACCACACCAGCATGCCAATAGTTGCGGTTGTGGCGGCACGGCCCCGCATGGTTCCGTCAGTTTTTGCGGCAAGATATACCGCGCCATGGGTGGCCAGCATTGCCACACTGGTAAGGCCGGTGAGCAGCGCAAATGGTTTTAATAAATGCAGGAAGCCCATCACCAAACCATCATGATAGGTGGGCAGGCCAAGGGTATCTATCGTGTAGGGAACGCCGAGGAACAGATTGCCGAAGGCAACGCCGAAAACCAGTGGCGGGATGAGGCCAGACATGAACAAAGTATAATCCCAGGCCACGCGCTTATTGCCGCTGAACTTGTTGCGGAACTCAAAGCTCACCGGCCGCAAGATAAGGCTTACCAACACCAGAAACATCGCCAAATAAAAGCCGCTGAATGAGGTTGCATATAGGGCTGGCCAAGCCGCAAATATCGCACCACCGCCAGTGATGAGCCAAACTTGGTTACCTTCCCACACCGGCCCAACGGTGTTGATCATTATGCGCCGTTCAGTGTCGGTGCGCCCCAATATCGGGTTGAGAAAGGCAACGCCCATATCAAAGCCATCCATCACCGCAAGGCCAATGAGCAGCACGCCCAACAAGCCCCACCAGATGAGGCGCAGAGTTCCATAGTCAAAGGGAATGGGGATCATAATGGCACCTCAAGCTGCATTGGTTTCAGGGCCCTTGCGGGCATATCTTATCATCAGTGTGAGATCGACCACGAGCAAGACGGTGTAGAAAATCACAAAGCCGATCAGGCTGGTTAAAACTTCGGGCGCACTCACAGCGCTGGCCCCCAGACGTGTGGGTAAAATGCCATCGATTGCCCAAGGTTGGCGGCCATATTCAGCCACAATCCAGCCAAGCTCGATGGCTATCCATGGCAAGGGCAAACTATACAGTGCTGCGCGTTGCACCCAATTTGGGGCGAACTTGCCGCGGCTGGATTTCCAGAATGCCAATGCAAAGAGTGCGATGAACCAGAAGCCGCAAGCAACCATGATCCGGAAGCTCCAGAAGAGAGTAAATACATCTGGCACCAAAGTCAGGCTGGCCGCGTGGATATCAGCATCAGTGGCTTGCGCGGGGTCGACGCCCGTTGATTTGAGCAACAAGCCGTAGCCTAAGTCTTTTCCATTCGCGGCAAGCACACTGCGCGCAGCGTCATCCTTTGGGTCTTTCTTGATCGCCACCATGGCAGCGTAAGCTTTGATGCCGTTTTGAATGCGGCCATCGCTCTGCGCCACCAAGTCTTTGATGCCGAGAATGGTCAAATTAAAGCTGCGTGTACCGATAAGGCCGAGCAACGCAGGAACTTTAATCTCGCCCACATTTTTCATTGCTGTGCGATCTGGTATTGCAAACAACGTCATCGCCGCAGGCGCAGGCTCTGTGTCCCACATGCCCTCAATGGCGGCCATCTTCATTTGCTGATGTGCATTCACCGTATAGCCGCTTTCGTCACCCAGCACGACAACGCTCAAACTTGCGGCCAATCCAAATGATGCAGCTACTGCGAAACTGCGCTTCATGATTTCAACATGCTGACCGCGCCGTAGAAAATAAGACGAGATCGCCAACATGAACACGCTGCCGCAAACATAACCGGCACTTACAGTGTGCACGAATTTTGCTTGCGCCACCGGGTTGAAAAGGAGGTCGAAGAAACTTGTCATTTCCATCCGCATGGTATCGACATTGAATGCGGCACCAACTGGATCTTGCATCCAGCCATTGGCAATCAAAATCCACACGGCGGAAAGGTTTGTGCCCAAGGCAAGAAGGCCAGTGGCTGTCAGATGTTGCACACGGCTCATCTTATCCCAGCCAAAGAAGAACAGGCCCACCATCGTGCTTTCCAAGAAGAATGCCATCAAGCCTTCAATGGCCAAGGGTGTGCCGAAAATATCACCGACATAGTGGCTGTAGTAAGCCCAGTTGGTGCCGAATTGAAACTCCATGGTAACGCCAGTGGCAACGCCCATTGCGAAGTTAATGCCGAACAGTTTGCCCCAAAATTTCACCGCATCTTTCCATACGGAATTGGCGGTCATCACATAAGTGGCTTCCAGAATAACCAGAAGCCAGCTTAAACCCAAAGTCAGCGGAACAAATAGAAAGTGATAAAGCGCGGTGGCTGCAAATTGCATACGCGCAAGAATGACAGGGTCGAAATGTTCCATAGTTTACTCCGGCTGCGGTACTGATTGAGAAATGAGCTTTTGCTGCATCATCTCAGCATCAACATGATGTATTTGCGGTTTGAGAACCAAGGCCCAGAAGGCCGATAAAAATAAAACCTTAATCACAATCACGGCGAGCAAGCTTCGGCGCAAGCCAGATCGTAGGACGTTTGAAGAATTACGGAGACCGTTCATTCTATTCAAGCCTAGTTGTGTTTCTATAAGGATGGTGCGGAAAATAAGAACTAAAGAACTAACTTAAGCTACGGCCCTTGCCAAAGCGCACTGCTGCCACAGCGCGTTCAATGATTTCAGCAAATGCGCAATATCTTCTTCTGAGTGACATGGCTGCGGTGTTATCCGCAATCTTTCGGTGCCGCGCGCCACGGTGGGATAATTGATCGGCTGAATATAAATGCCGTCATGGTCCAACAAATAATCGCTGATCCATTTGCATTTTGCCGCATCGCCCACCCGAACTGGCACAATATGTGATGGGTTCGGCATATGTGGAATGCCCATGCGCTCTAAGCCAGCGCGAACTGCTGATACGCGGGCAAACAGGGCCTCACGCTCCATCTGACTCACCTTCAAATGTTTGATGGCGGCAATAGCGCCGGCAGCCACAGCGGGCGGCAGTGATGATGAGAAAATAAAACCTGACGCAAAGCTGCGCACATAATCAATGAGTGCTGCTGAGCCAGTGATATAACCACCGACAACACCAAACGCTTTTGCCAATGTGCCTTCAATCACATCAATGCGGTGCATCAGGCCCAGCTTTTCAGCGAGGCCGCCGCCGCGTTTGCCATAAAGGCCCACGCCATGAACCTCATCCAAATAAGTCAGCGCGCCATATTTTTCGGCGAGTGTGACAATCTCCGCCAGTTTGCCGAAATCACCATCCATTGAATAAACCGATTCAAACACAATAATGATCGGGCGTTTGCCGCTATGAATTTTCAAATGGCTTTCAAGATCAGCCATGTCATTGTGTTTGAAAATAATGCGCTCAGCCTTGGAATGGCGAATGCCTTCAATCATTGAGGCATGGTTGCCAGCGTCTGATAAAACCAGCGCGTTGGGCAGGCCGGTGGCCAAAGTGGAAAGTGTTGTCCAGTTGGACATATAACCAGAGTTGAACAGCAAAGCGGCTTCCTTGCCATGCAAATCAGCAAGTTCTGCCTCAAGCAACACATGATAATGGTTGGTGCCAGAAATGTTGCGCGTGCCGCCTGCGCCAGCACCACACCGATCAATTGCCTCATGCATGGCCGCCATCACCGCCGGATGTTGCCCCATGCTGAGATAATCGTTTGAACACCAAACCGTAACCGGCTTCTGTTGCCCATCTACATGGCGCGTGGCGCGCGGGAACTGGCCCGCATGGCGTTCCAGATCCATAAACACCCGGTAACGGCCCTCTTTTTTCAGGCCTTCCAGCTTTTCATTAAAGAATGCGTCAAAATTCATATTTGCTACCACAATCCCGATTTAGGCGCCCTTTTCGTCCATGGAGCACCGTGAGTCCACAACTTAAACATGCTGCCACTTGACGCAGCATAGGCCCTAATTCTGTTCAATTTATCCCAAGAATTCTGTTCAATTTATTCCCAGCTCCTCTGCTAGTGCCTGAAGCTTGGCGAGGCCGCCTTGATCTGAATCAAATGCCTGCTTGGCCGATTGCAGGGCGGCTTTGGCCTTTTCCGGAGATTTGAGCACCATATAAGATCGGATCAGCCGTTGCCAACCCTCAAGGTCCATGGGGTTGGCCTTGAGGCTATCCGCTTGTTTTTGCACCATAGCTTCGATCATGGCTTGCTGCCCGCTATCTGGGGCCGCTGCCGCGGTTGGCACGTCTTTGCCCAAGGCTTTGGCTAGCTCAGCCACATGCTGGCTCATGTCTGCGCGCCACGGTGCATCTGCGGGGGCGATGGCTAAAAGGTTTGTCCAACGGTCCAACGCGCCCTGCTTGTCGCCTGATTGTTCATGGCCCAGCCCATCAAAAAACAGGGTGCGCAAGTCCTTGGGGTTTTTCGCCAAGACCGCATCAATCTGGGCTTGTGCTTCTGGTGTTACCTTGCCTTGTGCGGCTCCAATCTCGGCCTCGGCCAAAGTCGATCTCAAATCGAGGTTGTCAGGCGCAAGTTCTACCGCGTTGCTATAGGCATAAACGGATTCTGGCCAACGTTTCTGGGTGAAATTGGCTAAGCCCAGCAAGCGCCAACCTTCGACATCATCTGGCTTCTGCTTGAGCCGCGCTTTTATTTGAGCGATCATTGCATCAACCGAAACCGGCGCTTGGGCTTGCTGTGCCGGTGTTGCGCCAGAAGGCATGTTGGGGCTGCCCATAAATCCATAGAGACCAAACCCACCAGCAATCACCAGCGCTGCCACCACCATCAATGTGGCCCTGCGCCAGAAGGTATTAAGCGGGCGCTGCGGCAGGGCATCACGGTTGGCAATTTCCAATCGTCTTATAATTTCGGATTTTGCGGCTTGAGCCTCAGGCGCGTTAATGCTGCCGGCGTTTAAGTCACGCTCAACTTCCTCAAGCTGATCTTGATAAACCGCAGTTTCCGGCATTGGCTCTACCTCTGGCGCGTAACGCCTGAGAAGCGGAAACGAAACGCCCAGCAGGGCAGCACCACATAAAACCACGAACGCCAACCAAATCATTTCATTAGCCCTTCAGAATGTCGTTGGGTTCATCGGCGTCATCGAGCACGGGCCGCCCACGCAAAGTGGCATAGGCCACAGCCAAAGCCAAAATCAGCGCCGCAAAAGGCAACAGCCACAGCAAAGCTGTATCCATCTGGAATGGCGGCTTTAACAAAACATAATTGCCATAACGCGCCACAACATAATCCATGACTTGCCCGTCACCGTCGCCGGCCACAATGCGTTCGCGCACGATGAGGCGCAAATCCCGCGCGAGATCAGCACTGCTGTCATCAATGGTTTGGTTTTGACACACCAGGCAACGCAGATTGGAACTGATGGAACGCGCGCGGGCCTCTTGCACGGGGTTTGTCAGCATTTCAGAAGGCAACACCGCATGTGCTGCCTCAACGTTGAACAGCATGAGCATGATTGCAAACACAATGCGGATCATGAAGCCGGCCCTTGGTCTTTCAACAGTGGCTCAATGTCTTTGGCCCAAATCTCAGGCGTAAGCGGGCCCGGCACGCGCAGCCGCACAGTTCCGGTATTATCCACCACGAAAGTTTCTGGCGCACCTGATACGCCAAGATCAATCACAGTTCGGCCGCCTTGATCTGTGCCGATGGCGGCATAGGGGTTGCCATTGGTGAGGAGATAATCATCAGCATGGGCCTTGGTGTCGCGCCAATCAATGCCTACCAGTTTGAAGCGCTTGTCTTTGCTAAGCTTCATCAATAGAGGATGTTCTTCGCGGCATGACACGCACCATGAACCCCACACATTAAGCAGCGTGAAGCCACCTTTCATTGAAGCACTCTTGATGTTGGGCTGGGCTTCATCAAGCGCTGGCAAATCAAAGGCGGGCAGGGGTGCGCCCAGCAAGGTGGAGGGCATCACGCGTGGATCATGGTTGAGGCCAATAACCAATACACCGCCCATGACAACAAACAGCGCTAATGGCAGAATGGTGGCGGGGCGAAGTTTCATGAGGCTGCCTCTGCCACTGCGGCTTTTGCGGGCACAAGCTTCTTCTGCGCCACACCCACACGNNCCATGGAGCCATAGGATGATAATAAAGCCGCACCGTCCATCCGCCTTGGCCGTCAGGATCGCCTAACGCGATATAGGTGTTGGAAATGAGATTGGTGCGAATAGCAGTTTGGTTGGTGGTCTGCCGTTGCAGTGGATAGAAACGCCGCTCCGCCGTCATCACGCGAAAAATTGCCCCGTCAACGCCGATCCCAAAGCTGCCTTGCTCTGCAACATAATTTGGACCCTGCACCTGAGCGATACTTTGCAAAGTGATCTCATACGGCCCGATGTTGGCGCGACTGCCCGGTTTCATCGAAAGAATGTTTTCTTGCTGCCATGTGCTGATGCAGGTGATCGACAGTAAAACCAGCCCCAGCCCCATGTGCCCCATCACCAAGCCATAATAAGCGCGCGGTGTTGCGGCCAGAAGGCTCAGGCTCTGGTCAAAACTCACGCTGAAGATCTTGGCGCGCTTTACTAAAACCCACCCCGAACCCAGAATGATCCAGGTTGAAAGTGCAATGCCCGCCGCTGTAAAAATGTGATTGCCAATGGTGGCCACCGCCACAACTAAAGCCACCGCAACGGTGATCCAAGCGGGCCAGAACAATTGCGCCAAGGCGGCCTTTAGATCATCGCGCTTCCATTTCAAGAATGGCCCTGCCACCATAATGATAAATATGGGCGCGAAGAGCGGCACGAAGGTGAGATTGTAATAGGGCACACCAACCGAAATCTTATCGCGGCCGATCATGTCAATGAATAGCGGCCAAAAAGTTCCGAAGAAAACTGTTGCGGCACACACCACCAGAAAAACATTGTTGAGCATCAGGCCGGCTTCGCGGCTGACAATCGCAAAAGGCACACCCTTTCGCACCGCCGGAATACGCAAAGCATAAAGCAGCAAGGCCCCGCCAGTGGCACCAAAGATGATGACGAGAATGAACAAGCCGCGTGCTGGGTCAGTGGCAAAGCTATGCACACTGGAAAGCACGCCAGAGCGTACCACGAATGTGCCAATCAGGCTGAGCGAGAATGTTAAAATCGAAAGTAAAATCGTCCAGCCCACCAAGGCGTGACGACGTTCAACCACCAAAGCTGAATGCAGCAATGCTGTGCCCANNACCGGATCCCAAAACCACCATCCGCCCCAGCCCAAAATATAATAGGCCCAGAAAGAACCAAGTGTGATCCCAAGCGTAAGAAAGCTCCACGCCAACAACACCCAAGGGCGCACCCAACGCGCCCACGCGGCATCAACTTTGCCTTCGATTAATGCGGCAACCGCAAATGAGAATGCCACTGAGAAGCCAACATAGCCCATGTAAAGGCAAGGCGGATGAATGGCCAAGCCTGGGTCTTGCAACAGGGGGTTCATGCCTTGGCCTTCGGCAGGTGCCGGCGAAAGCCTGATGAATGGATTGGAGGTGAAGATCACAAAAGCGAGAAAGGCAGAAGCGATCATGCCTTGCACAGCCAGAACACGCGCCTTCAAGGCCTGCGGGATATTCGTGCCAAACACTGCAATCAAGCTTGCAAAAATCACCAAGATGAAAACCCACAGCAGCATGGAACCTTCGTGGTTGGCCCACACCCCAGTGAATTTATAAATCAGCGGTTTGGTGGTTTGCGAATTGTCTGCAACAAGGCGCACCGAGAAATCGTCCATCATGAATGAAGCAGCAAGAGCGGCAAATGCAACGGCGACCAACACGAAACTTGTCACCGCCGCAAAGCTGGCAACACTCATCAATGAATAGTCCTGCCGCTGCGCACCAAACAGCGGCAAGCTGGATTGAATAAGGCTCGTTATCAACGCGAGCAATAAAGCAAAATGGCCAATTTCAGCGATCATGCCCCGATAATAACGCCACTTGGTTAACTAAAATACTGTCGAGTTGACACACCCGCCAAATTCCCTCAATTTTGAGCTATGTTGGAAACTAAAATTTATCATCAAAGTGGGGTCAAGCGTAACACCGGCGTGTCACTAGATGCCTCGTGGTTTGATCAACATCAAGTGAACACTTCGGCGGCAGAGCGCCGCGCCGCCAGTCTGACCGCGCGCCGCAGCGTGAAGAAGGAATATCAAGCTGCTTTTTTGGTGAAGGCTCTGCAATGTATGGATTTAACCACGTTGGCGGGCGATGACACACAAGGCCGCGTGCAGCGTCTCTGTGCCAAAGCAAGACGGCCTCTGCGTGATGATATTGTTAAGGGCCTCGGCTTGAGCTCTACGCCGCATGTTGGCGCGGTTTGTGTTTACCCCACCATGGTGGCCCATGCCGTCAAGGCTCTCAAAGGTTCAAGCATTCCTGTGGCTTCGGTTGCCACTGGTTTTCCGGCGGGCCTCACGCCACTTTCCATGCGCCTTGCTGAAATTAAATATGCGGTGGAGCAGGGAGCGCAAGAAATCGATATTGTGATTTTCCGTTCACAAGTTTTGCGCGGAGAATGGGCGGCGCTGTATGATGAGATTTCCGCCATGCGCCAAGCCTGTGGGCCAGCCCATATGAAGGCCATTCTGGCCACGGGTGATTTAAAAACCCTCCGTAATGTTTACAAAGCATCGATGGTAGTGATGCAAGCGGGGGCAGATTTCATCAAAACCTCCACGGGCAAGGAAGATGTGAACGCCACTTTGCCTGTGTCACTCACCATGCTGCGCGCGGCGCGGGATTATGGCGAGCGCACGGGCTTTGAAATTGGCTTCAAACCCGCAGGTGGATTGAAAACAGCTAAAGACGCGATGAACTGGCTGATCTTGATGAAAGAAGAAATGGGTCGCCGCTGGTTGGAACCAGATCTGTTTCGCATTGGCGCATCATCTCTGCTGGCAGACATAGAACGCCAATTGGAATATCATCTCACCGGGCGCTATGCAGCGCTGTCACATCATTCGGTTGCCTGAGGAAAACATGCCAAGTGTCACTTCAATTTTGGAAACGATGGATTATGGCACAGCGCCAGAATCTGCAACGCATGTGAAAGAATGGCTGGCCGCTCACCCTAAAGGCTTTGGGCATTTTATTGGTGGCAAATTTGTTCATTCTAAAGCGCCGCACCTTGAGGTGTTCAATCCTGCAACGGGCGCAAAATTAGCGACCATCGCGAATGGCTCGGCTGAGGATGTGAATGCCGCCGTTTCTGCTGCATCAAAGGCCTTCACCAGTTGGAGCAAGCTCTCCGGCCATCAACGCGCCAAACATCTTTATGCCATTGCCCGCCACATCCAAAAACGAGAGCGCTTTCTGGCGGTGCTGGAAACCATGGATAATGGCAAAACCATTCGTGAGAGCCGTGACATTGATATTCCTTTGGTGGCCAGACATTTTTATCATCATGCCGGCTGGGCGGAGTTGCGTGATACGGAATTTACGGGCTTTTCGCCGCTAGGCGTTTGCGGGCAAATCATTCCGTGGAATTTTCCACTGCTGATGCTGGCCTGGAAGATTGCACCAGCGCTGGCTGCAGGCAACACTGTGGTGTTGAAGCCAGCGGAATTCACACCACTCACGGCGTTGGCTTTCGCTGAGATTTGCACTGAGGCAGGCTTGCCTGATGGCGTGGTAAATATCATCACTGGCGATGGCAATACGGGTTCGGCTTTGGTGGCACATAAATCCGTGGCCAAAATTGCTTTCACTGGTTCCACTGATGTGGGCCGCATTATTCGCAAGCAAACAGCGGGCAGCGCAAAGAAGCTGTCATTGGAATTAGGTGGCAAATCTCCCTTCATCGTTTTTGATGATGCTGATCTTGATGGCGCGGTGGAAGGTGTTGTTGATAGTGTGTGGTTCAATCAAGGCCAAGTCTGCTGTGCAGGCACGCGGCTGCTCATACAGGAAAGCATCCACGACAAATTCATCGCCAAACTCAAACGCCGCATGGAAACTTTGCGCGTGGGCGATCCGCTGGATAAATCCAATGACATGGGGCCACTGGTTGATCCGGTTCAAGTTGCCCGTGTGAAGGGCTTGGTGAGCCAAGGCGTGGAAGAGGGAGGTGAGTATTTTTCGTCACCCTGCATGTTGCCAGAGCTGGGCAACTTCTTTGCACCTGGCCTGTTCACCGATGTGGGCACGGCTTCAACTGTCATGCGCGAGGAAATCTTTGGGCCAGTGATCAGCGCCATGAGCTTCCGCACACCCGAGGAGGCGGCCATGCTGGCCAATCACACGGCTTATGGCTTGGCCGCATCGATCTGGTCAGAAAATATCAATGTAGCATTAGAGGCAGCAGCGCGGGTGAAGGCCGGTGTTGTATGGATCAATTCAACCAACCTCTTTGATGCGGCAGCGGGCTTTGGTGGCTACAAGGAATCTGGCTTTGGCCGCGAAGGCGGGCGCGAGGGCATGTTTGAATATTTGCAAGCTGATTGGCTGCATAAATTGCCTGTCGCAAAATCACGACCAACAAAACTGCTGGCAACCAGCGATGCAACATCTCCTGCCAGTTCTGACATTGATCGCACTGCAAAGCTTTATATCGGCGGCAAACAGGTGCGGCCGGACAGCGGCTATTCCTACGCGGTGAAAACTCCCAAGGACAAGCTCGCTGGCCTTGCAGGCTTGGGGAGCAGGAAAGATATCCGAAATGCGGTGGAAGCAGCGCTCAAGGCTTCTGCATGGAGCACGGCAACTGCACATAACCGGGCGCAGGTTCTATATTTCTTGGGTGAAAATCTCTCGGCTCGTAAGCTCGAATTTCAAGCGCGATTGATTGAGTTGGGCGCAACGCCATCAGCAGCCAAGCGCGAAGTTGAAACGGGTTTGCATCGGATTTTCTTTTACGCCGCTTGGGCCGATAAATATGATGGCCGTATTCATTCCACCAACGCCAAGCGCCAAACCACTTTAGCTTTCAATGAACCCTTCGGGGTGATGGGGCTGATCTGCCCTGATGAAGCGCCATTGCTGGCCATGCTGAGCCTTGCCTTGCCTGCATTGGCCATGGGCAATACGATTGTTGTTATTCCATCTCAAAGCCAACCTTTGCTGGCCACGGATTTTTATCAACTGCTTGATACGTCCGACGTGCCCGCTGGAGCCTTTAACATCGTTACAGGCCCACAAGGCGAACTGGCCAAAGTTTTGGCTGAGCATGATGAAGTCGCATCTATTTGGTTTCACGGTGATGCCAAAGGTAGCGCCATGGTGGAAGCGGCATCGGCTGGCAATCTCAAATCCACTTGGGTGAATAACGCTAAATGCTTTGATTGGTATGCTGCTGAAGCCCAAGGCGTTGAATGGTTGCGCCGTGCCACTCAGGTCAAAAATATCTGGATCCCATACGGCGAGTAACATGGCAGCATTTTTGAAATCGCTTCCGCGTGGCAAGGTCATCGCGGAGTTTTCTCTTTGGTCAGCTAATCTTTTGCGGTTGGAAGATGATCTTGCGCGGATCGAATCTCATTGTGATATTTTGCATGTGGATGTGGCCGATGGGCATTTTGCACCAGCCATGTTGTTCTTCCCCGATCAGATTGCGGCGGTGAAGAAAGTTTCAAAACTTCCCATCCATGTGCATTTGATGGTGGCCAATAAAATCCTTATCGCACAAATCAATCAATTCGCTGAAGCTGGCGCTGATCTCATTTCCATCCATGCCGAAAACGCCAATGCCGCTGAAACTTTGGCCCATATCAAATCCAAAGGCATTGCCACTGGTATTGTGTTGAAATGGGATACGCCGGTTTCCGCCGCAGCACCCTTCATTGACGACATCAACTTCCTCACACTGCTGGGCACGGCCATTGGTGTGAAAGGCCAATCACTTTCCACCCAAGCACCAGCGCGCCTGCAAGAAGCTAAGGCGCTGATCGGCGCGCGTGATATTGTCTTGGCGGCTGATGGCGGCATTCGCGAAAATACTGTGCCGCTGCTGCGTGGCGCAGGTGCTGAAACTGTGGTACTTGGCTCACTGGCTTTTGGCGCACCCAATTTAAGTGAGCGCATAAAATGGTTGAAGTCGCTATAGATATTCATTGCAACAAGAAAAGAGGATAACTCAATGGTAAAAACCTTTGCTGACATGCTAGCCGCCGCCAAGGCGGTCGTGCCGACGATCTCGGTTGAAGAAGCCAAAAAACTCCTGGGCAGCCCCAATGTGGTTTTCCTCGATGTGCGTGATGGAACTGAGGTGGCCAATGGTAAAGTGAAGGGTGCTTTGCATGTGCAACGCGGGCTGTTGGAAGGCAAGGCTGATCCTGCTTCTCCTGGTTATGTGAAGGAAATTACGCCAGACAAAACCCTGATTACTTACTGCGCTTCAGGCGGCCGCGCCGCACTGGCTGGTCAAACACTGAAGGAAATGGGCTATACCAAAGTGCTGAACCTCGGCAAATTCCAAGACTGGAAAGATGGCGGCGGCGAAGTGGAATAGGCTCTGCTCACCATAAGGAGAATTCAAATGGCAACTATTAATTGGCGCAGTGCTAAATTGGATTGGTTCTTTTGTGCACTTATGGCAGCTGCAACCGCCGGGCATTTCTTAGGCACACTCATACTGGTTGAACATGGAACAGGACTGTTCGTGTGGTCACTAGCTGGCGTGCTCGCCGCAGCCCTGTTGGTGGCCTTGAATGTGATGCGCATCGGCAGACCCAATGATCGCACCCTTGCTTGGGTGTGTCTCATAGCTTGTCTCTGTTGGGTGGCGATTGCACTGATGTTCGGCCAATCGGTGGGCAATCTGCTTGATCAACGCGCTCTGTTCCACGCCTTTGCGGCTTTGGGATTGGCTGTCTTGAGTTGGCGGAGTTTGCAAAAGATAGCATGAGGCAGAGGCCAAAAATAAACTTGCGCTGCGCGGGTCTCGCCGTCTTCGTCGCGCTTTTAGTTATGCCTGCAACGGCGCAAACCATTCCGCCCGCACAAGACGCAATAACCCAAGACCTCGCTCAGCTGCCGATGGTGACAACGACCAAACATCATAATCCAGGTGATCTCGTGAATGTTGGGCTGGTTGGCAGCAAGGATGAGATCACCGCCGTGATGAAAGCGGCAGGCTGGACTGTGCCGGTGCCCGTCACGCTGAAATCAAGCGTGAAAATCGCAGGTAGTGTGATGTTGCGTCATACTTACTATTCTGCGCCAGTCAGCTCCCTTTTCTATGGAGGCCGTAAGCAAGACCTCGCATTTGAAAAAGAAGTTGGCAGATCCGCCAGCCATCGCCACCATGTTAGGTTCTGGAAACTGCGCGACGATGGGCCGGACGGAAGGCCGCTGTGGATTGGCGCTGCCACTTTCGACAAAGGTGTTGGCATTTCACATCGCAACGGAGCGGTGACACATCACATCAACGGCGATGTGGATGCCGAGCGCGATTTTCTAATGGGTGAGTTAAATAAAACGTCGCGGCTGACGGGAGTCTACATCGTGAAAGGCGCAGGCCCAGTGAGTGGCAAAAACGGCGGCGGCGATGTCTATTGGACCGATGGTAATGTGAGCCTGGCCGAGATCAACCCCGGTGCGGTCCAGCAACCTTGAATCCTCCCTACAAATTTTCGTGAACGACGGAACCTTCCCCGGATTGCGTCATTGTAATGGAACACAACACCTGCGATCGGCATTGGGAATGGCGTTCCATACTGATGAAAGTAATTTCGAAGGAGTAAGATATGAGAAAAATCATTCTCGCCGGGCTAACGGTTTCCGTTCTAGGTATCGTGGCCATGTCACCCGCTGAAGCGCGCGATGGCTGCGGCCCGCACCGTTTCCGAGATAATAACGGCTATTGCCATTGGTTGCGCCCACCGCCACCAGTTTATGATTACGGCTATGATTATGCTCCTCCTCCACCCATTTTCTTCGGATTTGGCGGCGGTTGGGGCGGTGGCTGGCACAATCACTGGCATCACTAGCAGCAAAGCCTGACGTGAACAAAATTACTCTCTCCCTTGATGGGAGAGAGCTTTTGTTTTTGCCCCCTCAGCATAAGGCCCAATGATATTGAGTACACATACACAGTAATCTGCTAGCGTATCGCGTAATCGCAAAATTTGACCCCAAGCCATGGGGAGCAGATGGAGAAATGATGAAGCGCGCAATTTTACTTTCATTATGTCTGATGCTCTGCGGATGCGTGTTGCAATCGACAGCGCCAATCTTTGCGGAGAGCGATGGCAAGCTGATTTTGCAGCCCTTTGGAAATCAGTTTGCACCTTTCAATAAGGACGGCGGCAAATGGAAAAAGCAGACTGACATTGTGAAGTTTGACGCCGAGGGCAACCACTATCTCATTCACGATAAGGCCGGCGATATTCGCGTGCTGTTTGTTGCTTTGAATGGCCCATGGTGGGTGATGCAGGCCCAAGAGCAGGACAAGCCTTTTGACTATCTTCTGGCGCGGTTTGAAGGCAAAGCTCTGGTGCTGAATACGTTGAGCTGCAAGGTTTTGAAAACCAATAAGTCCATGAAAGACGCCGTCACATTCAAGGGCGACGATTGCACGGCCACTTCAGGCATGACGAAGGATAAATTCGCAGAATTAACAAAATCGCCGGAACCAGCCATGTTGAAGATTGAGCCCTCGCCGTAATCCCACCGTAATCCAAGAACAATTTCAGACTTTATCGTCACGGCCCGTGAAATCTGAAGGCATCAACACCATATATAACAGATAAACTTTTACATAGGAGAGAGCGATGAAAGCTGCACGCGTCCATGGTTACGGCAATACCGATATGATCAAATACGATGAAGTGCCCAAGCCCACCGCGGGCGCTGGCGAGTTGCTGGTGAAAGTTGAGGCTTCCAGCCTCAACCCCGTCGAAAGCTACGTGCGCCAAGGCTTCCTCGCCCAGATGATTCCTTTGACCTTTCCCTTCACAATGGGGCTCGATCTGGCTGGCACAGTTGAAGCGGTTGGCACAGGCGTTGCGGGTTTCAAGGTGGGTGACCGCGTCATCGGCAAATTGCCGATCAATGGCAACGGCTCCAATCAGGAATATGTTGTGGCAACGCCGGGCCAGCTTGCCAAGCTGGCAGACAATTTGAGCTTTTCGGCAGGCGCAACTTTGCCGCTTGCGGGTTTGACGGGCCGTCAGGCGGTTGATCTCGTTGCTCCCAAAAAGGGCGACCGTGTCTTGGTCACCGGTGCGTTAGGTGCCGTGGGCCGCGCGGCCATTCAATATCTAAAAGAGATAGGTGCTGTTCCCGTCGCCGTTGTGCGCGCCTCACGCAAAGCCGAAGCTGCCAAGCTGGGCATTGAGGTGGTCGCCGCTGATGCTGCCGTTGGCAAGGTAAGTTTTGCAGGCGCAGTGGACACGGTGGGTGGCGATGTTTTACTGCACGCTGCCGCATTGGTGCGCGATGGCGGCAAAGTCATCACGGCGGTGCAAGTGCCGGAAGGGGCCAACGCCGACAAGCGCGTCCATCTCGCCAATTTCTTCGCCAAGGACGACACCACCATGCTGAAGCAAATCGCCGACGCCGCGGGCAAGGGCCTGCTGAATATTCCCATCGCCAAAACCTTGAAGCTCTCGCAAGTGGGCGAAGGCCACAAGCTTCTAGCCGCCGGACAGGTGGGCGGGAAGATTGTGTTCGTGCCGTGAGTGACAATAGCCTCCCTCTTCCGCGGGGGGAGAGGGTTGGTGCCCATTGCAATGGGAGGGTGAAGGGAACGTAAGTCCGTGAATATAAATTTTCGCCATTCGTCATACGAATAGGATGCGCAGGCACCGTAATCCTAGCGCTCCCTTCAAAAATTCGGCCAATACGATATTGGCCATATCAAAGGCACACCAAAACTATCGTTGTTGAGAGGATTTGATGAATTATCATTTGCCGGAAATTTGATGGCACCTAACTTTCGCAATACGAGTTCAACTTTTTTTCGCCCTCTTACTCGTCCGACGACTACGTGATAAAATGGTGTTTCAAGATTTGAAAAAAGTTTTATCCNNGTTTTATCTCAGCAACAATGATCGTATCGTCGAGTGTACCGTAACCTGCCGTATTGAGAAAATAGCCAAAGCTCATGTCAGGAACCGTGTTCGGATTTCCGCCGAATATAAATGAGGGATTTGGCTTATTGCCTATGATATACGGAGTGCAAAATTCTTCGAAATCTGCACGATCAAGTTGGGTCAAGACTTGGCAGTAGCCGATCTTGCTGACCATGCGAGCGAAATTTTCTGGCTCGTGCCTAAACTGCACAACGAGTCGATTGGGGTGCCGTCTGTGGAAATCATCAGCCTTCTTTTTGTCAGTGACCATCTTGAGCAGCCAAAATGCTGACAAGTCGACATCTTGCGGTAGCCCTTGCAGAATTCCGGCCCTATCCGCCCAATAGAAAACCATTCCAGCAGGATAGTCAGCATAAGGGACTGTTATTGGTGTCTGCCCCGGGGCAGTTGTCGGAATTGAAATGAACTTTGGGCGTTGCTTGGGTCTACGGGTTGGAACGTTGAAGGCAATTCGCGCATCTCCCCACATGCCTCGCGCAACCGCTTTTTCAATACGTCCCGTGATCTTCTGACACTTCGGGCAACTCGCTTGAGGAATTACGTGCTTTCCTCCAAGAGCAAATGGCACAATGTGCTCATCGCTCAAAGTTTCACTTTTGGCTCCGCAGTAGATGCATTGCCCTATTGGAGCAAAGTTGATTGTTTCACCATCCGATTTTGGAATCGCTGTTCTCCACTCACTATAAATTCGTTGTAGATGAATTATCCATTCACCACGTACCAACTGTGCCTGCCATCATCGCCCGGTGTTTCTGCTGATTTGATCGGCGGCAAGGCACTACGCGTTTCAAGCTTACGAGTTCCGCCGTGTTGTGCGTAAGTTCCTACCTCCTATCACCCCTTCGCCACCAAAGCCTTGAACTTTTCCGCATAATCCATATGCCATCTCGATAGTGCAGGCCGGTTCTCAATAATATCGCCCGCCGCCCAAGCGATGCGCTTTTCGTCTAGCGCGCGCGTCACATCATTGTCTGGGCATAAGATGTAGAAATCCCCGCGTGCGAGAGCGGGCAACATGAAATCGACCAACTGTTCCGCCGTCCACGCGCCATCGGGCTTGGGCGCTCCCTGCGCCGCAGTGAGCCCCGTGAACACCCAGCCGGGGATCAACAGATGCGCCGAAACCGCACAGCCAGGCAGATTGCGCAACTCATGCGCCAAAGCTTCGGTGAAAGATTTCACGGCGGCCTTCGAGACATTATAAGCCGGGTTGCCCGGCGGTGTTGTAATGCCCTGCTTGGAGCCGGTGTTGATGATGAGTGCTGGCTCGCCATGGGCGATCATCGCCTTGGCAAAAGCCTGCGTTCCATAGATCACGCCCATCAGGTTGGTGCCAAGTGTTTGGGCCCACGAGGTGGATTCCAAAGCAGACGATGGCGGCCCGATGCCAGCATTGTTCATCAGCAGGGTGACAGGCGGCAATTCACGCGCCACGAATTCGGCTGCCTCGACAAGCTCCGGTCTATCGGCCACATTTGCGCCGATTGCCAGAACCTGCGCGCCTTGATCTATCAGCTTGCGGGCCTCATCTTCCAGTCTCTCGTGGGGCAAGTCAATCATCACGATGGCCATGCCAAACCCCGCTATCGTTTTGGCGGCGGCCAAGCCAATGCCAGATGCCGCACCAGTGATCACCGCTGTGCGACCGCTTTTAAATGCTGGATGTTGCGTCATCAGCCTCTCCTTCTCGGGGGGCGTCCACTGCCATCTGCGCCGAGTGTTTCCACAGTCTTCGGGGGCGGCAGCGTCACCACTTTTTTTAACTCGGTAAACGCCGCAGTTTTATGGGGAATGGCCATGGCTTCAACAAGATGTTGTTGGAACATCGGCTCAACTGCGGTTTCGATTTTCTCAATGCGGCGCACAAGTTTTTCGATCTCATCACGCGCGGCCTTATTCAGCAGCGCAATGCGCGCGCCTGTGCCAGCGGCATTGCCCGCACTTTGCACGCGTGCGAGATCGCAATCGGGGATCAGGCCCAAGATCATCGCATATTTCATATCGATATGGCTGCCAAACGCCCCCGCCAATCTGATCTTATCTGGCGCATCAATGCCCAGCTTGTCCATCAGCAGGCGCACACCAGCATAAAGGGCTGCCTTGGCCATTTGAATGGCGCGCACATCATTCTGGGTGATGCGGATGATCGGGCCTGAATTATCCGTAGGCTGACGAATAATATAATTAAACGTGCGCTTGTATGATTCAATGCGAGGGCTTCGCACAGCAAAACCGCCATCCATCAAGCCATCTTGGCTGATGATGCCAGCGAGATACATTTCTGCAATTGCCTCAATGATGCCTGAGCCGCAGATGCCTGTGACGCCGGTGTCCGCAACGGCTTGTTCAAAGCCCGCTTCGTCACTCCACAAATCACAGCCGATCACTTTATAGCGTGGCTCCAGCGTTGCGGGATCAATACGCAGTCGTTCGATGGCACCTGGTGCCGCGCGTTGGCCACAAGAAATTTGCGCACCTTCAAATGCAGGCCCAGTGGGCGAGGAACAGGCAAGCAGGCGCTGCTTGCTGCCCAAAATAATTTCGGCATTGGTGCCCACATCTACGCACAGCATGATCTCATCGCTTTCATGCGGTGCTTCCGATAAGGCCATTGCCGCAGCATCAGCGCCCACATGGCCCGCAATGCACGGCAATACATAAGCAAAGGCCCCGTGGTTGAGATGCAAGCCCATGTCTCGCGCTGGGAAAGTAAGCGCCAAGCCATCAGCCAGCGCGAAAGGCGCACCGCCGAGTTCAGTGGGATCAATGCCGAGGAACAGATGATGCATGACGGGGTTGCCGACGAGCACCACTTCGAGAATATCAGTGATCTCAATTCCCGCTTGCTTGGCAACAGCTTTGGCAAGTTCATTGAGCGCGCCGCGAATGGCCGAGGTGAGTTCTTTCTCACCGCCCGCATTCATCATCACGTAAGACACGCGGCTCATCAAATCTTCGCCAAAACGAATTTGTGGGTTCATGAGGCCAGCGGAAGCAGCCACTTCTCCGGAAGATAAATTGGTGAGATGGGCAGCGATGGTGGTGGAGCCTACGTCAATTGCGAGCCCGAACAAATTGTCGTGGTAGCCCGGCCAGATCGCCGCCAAACGATTGCCGCCACCAGCTGGCCGTGAAAACACCGCGCAAGTGATTTTCCATTCGCCTTTGCGAAGGGCTTTTTGCAACCCGGCCAACACGCCCAAATCGGTGGAGAGATTTTCAATATCCCACTGTGATTTAAGTGCGCCATAAACCCGCTCCAAATCCGAACTGGGCTTGTGCATATCCGGCTCTTCAACTTCGATATAATAAAGATGCGTGGCCGGATCGAGTGCGATCACCCGTGTGTCAGCTTCTTTGCGCACCACTTGTTTGTGAACTTGTGACTCAGGCGGCACATCCACAACTAAGTCGCCTTCGATGCGCGTCTGGCATGAGAGCCTGCGATCACTGGCCAAGCCCTTGATACGGTCATAGCGCGCTTCAGTTTCGGTGCGCGCATTCACATGGCTGGCCAATGAGGTGATGCCATGTTTGGCAAATTCGCCTTCGCCGATGTTGATCTGGCAGCGCCCACAAATCGCGCGACCGCCGCACACCGAGTCAATATCCACGCCCAGCTGCCGCGCGGCTGTAAGCACAGGCGTTCCCATGGCAAAGCGCCCACGCTTGCCGGAGGGTGTAAAAACAATAAGGGGATTCTGCTCGGTCATCATGCCTGTATAGCCGAGGGCCGCTTGGCGCACAGGCCCTTTTATGCGATATTTCGGAGATGGATATTCGGCTCGGAAATTTCAACGATCAGCGGGTGAAAGACCTGCTCACCTATCACTTGAAAGGGATGCACGAAAACTCTCCGCCCGGCCATGTTTTCGCGCTGGATTGGACAGGCTTGCAGAAGCCAGAGATCAGTTTTTACACAGGCTTTGTGGCGGATTGTTTGGTGGTGATGGGCGCGTTGAAAGCGTTGGGCGATGGCACGGGGGAGCTCAAATCCATGCGTATGGCTGAAGGGCAGGCCGGCAAAGGCTATGGCGCAGCTATGCTACAGCATTTGATCGGCGAGGCCAGAAGCCGAGGCTATCGCCGCCTGTCGCTGGAAACTGGCTCAGGTTCAGCTTTTGATCCCGCAGTGACGCTTTACCGCAAACACGGTTTCATCGAAGGCGAAACTTTTGGCGGCTACGTAAAAACGGAGTTCAACCGCCTGTTTCACTTGTCGCTTCAGCAATTAGCCGCACCCAAGATCTCACCTTGGCCGGGGCGTTGCACGATGATCGCGCAGTTGCCGGATGAAGCGGGCAGGGTGAGGGCCGCACCATCCCATTCGCCCAAGCTTTTCATCGACGTAACGATGTGGCGATAAGTGATGGAGTGGCCTGCGTTTTCGCCACGTGCAATCGGCACTGTGGCTGACTGTTCAAAATTCACCAAATAGACATTGGCAGTGCCTTGGCCTGCACCCACATGGGCTTCGCCACCGCTAACCGATACTGACACTGGCAAGCTTGAGCTGGCAATCACCCCGCTGTTGGATGATCCCTTCGTTCCATTGACCACAAATTCCGGCGTATAACTTCCATCGCCGATATGTGCGGCATAATCTGCCTGTCTGGCCGTTGCAGCGGGCGATGAAAAGGTGTCTCGCCAGCCGAGATAGTCCCAATAGTCCACATGCCACGCCAGCGCCACGAAGCCGCCTTGGTCAATGACCTTTGATAAAGTGGCATCAGCCGGTGGGCAGGATGAACATCCCTGACTGGTGAAAAGCTCGACGACACCCGTGGCTGGCCCGCCTGCGCGGGCTGGTGCTGATGCAAGGGCGATGGCGGTTAAAGCGGTGGCTATGATTAAGCGCATGGTAAAACTCCTGATTGAGCCAGCCTTAGCGCCGTTGGCCGATCAACCCGAAGTAACGATCAGGTGAGGCTGATCACTTTTGTTGACCTACAGTTCCCAAATGCGTGTCTTTGAAACCTGTTGTGTATTTCAAACCATAACCCAAGGCGCGGTCTATGCCGATATGGGCAAACCAAATCAGTGTCAGCGCTAAGGTCAAATCACTGGGGCGAAGATAACAGTATAATAACATGATCCAAGGCAACACTGTTGAGTGCACGACGTTGTAGCAAATCGCACCCACGCGCGGGCCAGCAAGATAACCTAACATCGAAAGATCAGGCGCAAGGATCAAGCCAGCAAACAGCCACCACGAGAAGCCTTGCTGCCAATAGATCAGCAATGCGGCAATGGCATAAAATGTGCCTTCAATGCGCAGGAGGATGTTCAATTGAGACTACCGCCTTCTCCGCGACTCCCTCGCTGCGCGTCTGGCGGCGATGTCTTCATTGGACGAGGCTTCACCTGAGGCTTGTGCCGCAGCCGAAGGGGCAGGGGCTAAATCGCGGAATTTGTTATTCCAGAATCTGCAATGCGCATCTGTGCCGTTGAGAACATTGGCACCAAAAATCGCATGCATGTCTTCATCATGCAGCGGGTTCATGATCGCCGATGTCATGCCGTGGCTTGCTGCCATGGCGAGGAAATAACCTGTCAGCGCGCGTCGATTGGGCATGCCGAAACCAATGTTGGAGGCACCGCAAGTGGTGTTCACTTTGAGCTCTTCACGCAACCGCCGCACCAAGCGAAACACCTGTTGGCCCGCCGTGCCCATGGCACCAATTGGCATCACCAGTGGATCAACCACTATGTCCTCAGGCTTGATGCCAAAATCAGCTGCGCGCTGAACAATCTTTTTAGCCACAGCAAAGCGCACATCTGGGTCTTCGCTGATGCCGGTTTCATCATTAGAAATGGCCACAACAGGAACATTATATTTGGCGACGAGCGGCAAAATAGCCTCAAGCTTTTCTTCTTCGCCCGTGACAGAATTGACCAGCGGGCGCCCCTTTGCCGTCTCCAAGCCTGCCTTCAGCGCTGAGCTCACCGAGCTATCGATGCACAATGGCAGATCAGTGATTGACTGAACAATTTCCAAGGTCTGGCGCATCAGCGGCGGCTCAGTCTCATTGGGATTGACGGCGGTGACACCAGCATTCACATCCAAAATATGTGCGCCAGCGGCAACTTGCGCCAATACATCTTTGATCACCGTGTCAAAATTGCCCGCCTGCATTTCTGCAGCCAGTTTTTTACGCCCGGTGGGGTTGATGCGCTCACCAATCACGGTGAAAGGCCGATCAAAGCCAATGATATGAGTGCGCGTGGCTGAGGCAATAAGAGTGTGAGTCATGTTCTATGCTTTCCCGCCCTGAGAGATCAGGGTTTTGATTTTGTCTTGCGTAAACTCTTCTTCCAGCGCGGCTCTGGCTTTATCAGCTTCCGCTGCCAAATCATCAGAAACCACCACAGGCTCCCCGCGCCGCCAATCGGCGAGATAGGCATCTGAATCGGTTGTGCCGGAACGCATGGCGGCCATATCAATGGCCTCCATGAAGCGGTTGTCTAACATGCGTTTTTCTTCTTTGCGGCCCAGTTTAACCGATACCGCTGAAGGAATGTCGCGCCAATATGTAATAACCAGATTCGCCATAAAAAGGCTTATGCCAAGGTTGGCCGATGCCTGCCACTGCATTCTTGCGCTGGGCAAAGAGCCTCTATGGCCGCTAAGTTATGCCCTTGTCCCGCAGC
>PLXI01000167.1 GCA_003151375.1 Hyphomicrobiales bacterium | reverse complement strand
GCAAGGCGCAGATCGGATCGACTTCTGTCACGACAACGCGCGCACCTGCTCCACTGAGTGAAGAGGCAGAGCCTTTGCCCACGTCACCGTAACCCAGAACAACGGCCACCTTGCCAGCCATCATCACATCAGTGCCGCGGCGGATTGCATCTACCAATGATTCACGGCAGCCATATTTATTGTCGAACTTCGATTTGGTGACTGAGTCATTCACATTGATGGCAGGGAAAGGCAGATCGCCCTTCTTTTGCATTTCATAAAGGCGGTGAACGCCCGTGGTGGTTTCCTCTGAAACCCCGATGATGGCTTTGCGTTGTTTTTCAAACCAGCCGGGCTGGTTCTTGATCCGCTTGGCAATCTCAGCATAGAGACATTCTTCTTCTTCATTGTTTGGCTTGGCAATGAGAGAGGGATTCTTCTCTGCCTTTTCTCCGAGCAGAATGTAAAGTGTGGCATCACCGCCATCGTCTAAAATCATATTTGAAGGTTGGCCATCTGGCCAATCGAAAATCTTGCCAGTGTATTCCCAGTATTCTTTCAGAGTTTCACCTTTGACAGCATAAACCGGTATGCCAGCAGCTGCGATGGCGGCGGCGGCATGATCTTGTGTGGAGTAAATGTTGCAAGAAGCCCAGCGCACATCAGCACCCAAAGCTTTCAATGTTTCAATGAGCACGCCCGTTTGGATGGTCATGTGCAACGAGCCTGAAATGCGCGCACCCTTCAATGGTTGGCTCTTGGCATATTCTTCGCGCGTGGCCATCAGGCCCGGCATTTCAATTTCGGCCATGCCGAGTTCGAGGCGGCCCCAGTCAGCCAATTTAAGATCGGCGACATGATAATCGTGTTTGTTTGTCATATTTGCTCCTGAATTTGCCTGTCGGCCTAGCACGAGCGAGGCATTCCATCAAGAACTACATAAAGATATCTTTATGTGATTTCTCTGAGCATTGCTTTGAGCTTGCTGTCATCCAACTTACTAATCTTGATGGAAAGCTCATTGGCCAATTCGGTGGCCAAAGGTGAGAGGCCGCTGGTGTCGATCGTCACTTTTGGATGTGAGATACGCGAAAGTTTGATGAGATCCTCGGCATCATCCCAGATGATGTTTAAATGCTGAATTATGGCTTGGATCAAGTGCCAGCTTGGCCTGCCGCGCTTGCCATGTTCTAAAGCGGAAAGATAAGCCGGTGAAACCCCGATGGCTTTGGCCAATTGTGCCTGAGTTAGGGCTCGCTGTTGGCGCAGCAAGCGTAACCTCACTCCGAATGGCGTCATATCATCCGCCGTGCTTTCGCAAACGGACGTAATATGCCCCGCCGCCGCCATGACGTGGGTGGGCTGGCTGAAAACCTACAACATGAATGCGGAACTGGGCCTCTTCCAGCCAACGCGGCACCTCACGGCGCAGTTTACCTTCGCGTTCAGGCGAATGAAAATGTGATTGGCCATGGAGTGTATGGCGCGCAAAGGGCGAAGCTCCCTTGCCGGTAATAACCAGCACCATTCTGATACCTTGAGCGCGGCGGCTGGCAAGGAATTGTAGCAAAGCAAAGCGCGAATCTTCCAACCCGCTACCATGAAGATCAAGCCTGGCTTCGGGTTCAACTTTTCCCCGACCCAGCTTTTGGGCCGTGCGGCGATCAAAACTGGCCAGAGGGGGGGGAGAAGTGGATGGGTGCTTCACATAATTCTGCAGAACGCTCGGTGCTGTTATTTTGGCAGAAAGCATTGGCGCAAGTTTGCCCGCAATTTTCAGCTTACGGCCTTGTTTGATGGGCACCACACTGGCGCGCACTTCATCCCACAAGGATTTGTCAGGCACTTCAAATTTCTTAGCACTCATTGCAAAAACCTTTGGGCAAAAACCTTTTGGCAACTGGCTTGGGCAGTAATACTAGCATTTGGCCCGGCTGTTTCATATGCCCGGCAGTAAGTTCGGCTTGCGGCCCCCAACCAAAATAGACATCGCCACGCAAAACGCCTTTTATGGCTGAGCCTGTGTCTTGCGCTATCATCAGTTGTTGAAAAGCATCGCCACCGGCTTCTGGCGGCAGACGTGTCGATAGAAACAACGGCGTTCCAAAGGCCCAATGGCTGCGATCCACCGCCAGTGAGCGCATTGGCGTTAGCGGAACTTTGGCAGCACCTATTGCACCACCGGTTGGATCAATTTTATCATTGGCTGAAAAGAAAACAAAAGACGGATTTTCCCACATCAGCTCGCGCGCTGCTTCAGGATTGTCGCGCATCCAGATTTTTAGAAATTGCATTGACATGGTTCGTGCTGATCCAATTCCCCTGTCTAAGAGCAAACGGCCAATGCTGATATATTCGAGACCATTTTTGGCGGCAAAAGACAGGCGTAAGGCTTTGCCATCCGGCAGCAACACCCGGCCATTGCCTTGGATGTGGATGAAATAGGCCTCTTGCCAACTGCTTAAATAACAAAGTTCAAGCCCTTGGCCTTTGAGTGCGCCAGATTCAATTTCGCGCCGGTTGAAATATGGAGTGGGGTCAGGATTACGCCTGCCATAAGCTAGCCCCGATGCTTGGCGTTCTTCAGCTGTGAAGCCTACGAGATCATGCGGCCTTGCATAAATAGGCACAAAATAATCACGCGTTGGCGTGATAGAGCCAAGGGTTTGCGGTTCATAATAACCAGTGAAAAGGCTCCGGGCTTTGTCGCTAACATTGAAGACACGAAATTCGTTCTCAAAGAAACTTTTACCATCAACCGCAGTTAATGCTTTTCGGCAAACATCAAACCAATCTTCACGCGCTCCACCAAATTGGCTTGGGCGCGTAAAGCCGCGCCCTTCTCGCAAAATTTCTGTAGCAGATAGACAAAATGCAGAAAGTGCCTTGTTGTGATCATCTTCTTTCCAGCCTTCAATTTCAGCAAAGGCGATGGATTGCAGATGCTCAGATGGCATCGTGAGTTTCTGCCAGCTGCCACCTCATCGGGTCTTGATCAAGCCGACAAGCAAAAATCCAAATCTCTTTAACGTGCACGATTGACTTTTCATCGCCACTCATCAGAGCGCCTGTTGCATTTTTAATGGCACTCACAAGTTCGGCTTTAAAAACCACAGTCAACCGCGCTGCGTTTCCAATGATCTCAGCCTTTTGCAGGTCGCTGTCGATCAGCCGTACAAATTTGAAAACGCAAACCTCTCCTGCCTGCTTTCGGCGTTGAATTTCCTTGGCAAACACATCGAGCGTTGACTTCGACAAAAGGGGTTCGAGCCTATTGATCTCGCCATTTGCAAAAGCATTGAGAATGGTTTCATAGGCGGCGCCTGCGTTTTGCATAAAGCGGGCTGTGTCAAATTCAGGGTTACAATCTGCAATTGATTGTAGCCCAAGCGCAAGTGGGCTTTGCTCTGGGGCAAAGCCTTGCCAGATAACCCGTGGTGGCAGTTCTGCCGCCTTGAGTTCAAGATCTGTTGGGCTTGGCCGCAAGCTGTTGTCAGGCTGTGGTGGCGGCGGTAGCGGTCGGGCTTCATTACGCCCAAGAATTTGCCAAAGCTTGAAACCTGCCAATGCAGAAATCACCAAGGCCGCTAATGTGATTGGGTCTGAGAGAAAGTTCATAGCGTTCATTTGGCATTGCCCAGCTGCATTTGCAATTGGCCCGCTGCATTTGGCAGCCACACTTGCGGCGCAACGCCGTTTCATGATAGCCCGCGCCATCACTTTAATGAGGCAATAATGGCAAAAGCAATCAAGACCGCCCCACGCAAGGCTCCGGCCAAAACCGCAGAAGCGCCAGCAAAGCCAGCACCGGTGCGCGTAACTGCGCCGGCACCGGTTCCTGGTTCCCAGCCAGCGATGCGAATTCTTGCACAATATACAAAGGATCTCAGCTTTGAGAATCCGAATGCGCCAGCTTCAATGACGCAGCAGCAGAAACAGCCGGAAATTAACATTTCGGTAAATGTGAATGCGCGGAATTTAGGCCCGAGCGATTTTGAAGTGGAACTTCACATTGATGCAAAGCCATCTAGCGATGGCAAAATCATTTTCGCCGCCGAAGTTCTTTATTGTGGTATTTTCCGCATGGAGAACTTTCCGGAGGAACATTTACATCCTGCGGTCTTGATTGAATGTCCGCGCATGTTATTCCCATTTGCGCGGCAGATCTTGGCTGATGCCACTCGCAATGGTGGTTTCCCGCCCTTGATGCTTGATCCGATTGATTTTGCGGGCATGTACCAGAAGCGGATGCAAGCTCAAGCGGTTGGCCAAGCCTAGGTTTTAGCTCTCTTTCATCCAAAGCGCCGCTTCACCAAGTTCCTTAAGAGCCACATGATGTGCGGCTTTTTCTTGCGCAGATAAGCGTGATGGCAGTGGATTTGGGCGCTGAAGGTTGGTTGGTCTAGAATTAGTGTGCAGCTGCACCACGGGTTTCTTGATTTCAGCAAGACCGAGGTTGGTTTGACGGCCTCCCATCATTTCTAGATAGACTTCGGCTAGCAATTCAGCGTCTAGCAATGCGCCGTGTTTGGTGCGCTTGGAATTATCAATCCCGTAGCGACGGCACAAAGCATCCAGACTGTTAGGCCCAGCGGGATGGCTGCGCCGTGCCATAGCTAATGTGTCGATCACCTGATCTGCAGGTATGGCGAGCTTGCCGCAATAGCCAAGTTCGGCATTAATAAATGACATATCAAAACTGGCATTGTGGATGACCAATTTTGAATCACTAATGAAAGCCAAAAATTCATCGGCTTTGGCGGCAAAGTAGGGCTTGTCAGCCAGGAAGGTCGCACTGAGTCCATGCACAGCTTCGGCTTCTTTTGGCATATCGCGTTCGGGATTCAGGTAGACGTGAAACACCTTGCCGGTGGGCATGCGGTGGATCAATTCGACTGCGCCTATTTCCACCAGTCTATCACCTTGGGCCGGGTTCAATCCTGTGGTTTCTGTATCCAAGATGATCTCACGCATGATCTATAAGTCCCCAATTTGTGAAGAGAGTCAGGAGAGATTTTTGCATTTCAGCAAGTGCTAGTGAAGTGTCTATAACTGCGTCAGCGCGTTTACATTTTTCTGCATCCGGCATTTGCCGTGCGAGGATAAGGTCTAGTCGCTCCGCGGTCATGCCAGGCCTAGCAAGTGCTCTGGCTCGCTGAATATCAGCAGGGGCCGAAACCACAATAACTTTGTCCAGGTATTTTTCTGCACCCGTTTCAAACAGCAACGGTATGTCGAGTATGGCCGCTTTTGCTCCTGCAACTCTGGCCTCATCGACAAACGCAATGCGCTGTTTTTGGATTTCGGCATGAACAATTTTTTCGAGTTCGCCGAGAAGCTGTTTATTGTTCAGCACGAGCTCTGAAAGCCTCGGTCGATTAACTTTACCATCCACAATCGCTTGTGGCGCCAAGGCGCGGATTAGTGCGGCACCCTGCTCGCTGTCATAGAGTTTGTGGACAGCACTATCTGAATCAAACACCGGAAAATCAAGCGAGGCCAAGTATTTGGCTGCTTCTGATTTTCCCATGGCGATTGAACCAGTGAGGCCTATAAGCATCATGAGTGTTGCTCTTTTTCGATATCTGCAGCCACCAGATTATAAAGTTCGGCTGTGACTTCCGGCCGCACCCCAAACCATTTTTCAAAACCAACAACCGCCTGATGCAGAAGCATGCCAAGGCCGCCTACGGTCCGAAGGCCGCGGGCTTTTGCAGCTTTTAGCAAGTCGGTTTCCAGCGGAACATAGACCAGATCGACGACAACGGCGTCAAGCGGTAGGGCCAACAGATCGATGTCCAATTTTGGTTGGCCTGCCATACCTTGAGAAGTGGCGTTAATCAAAAGTGCTGCTGATTTCGATTCGCTTACGAAATGATCAGCAGGTAAAATTTTGATAACGCTACCAAAACTGGCTTTGAGGTCTTCAATTCTTGCGCTGGTGCGGTTCATCACGCAGATTTCGCCTATTCCGGCCCGAAGCAAACGCTCGATAATGGCTTTAGCTGAACCCCCCGCGCCAATGAGGATTGCGCGTTTACCTTGCAACGATAGTCCCGGCACCATGGCGATAAGATTTCGGTAAAAACCTTCACCATCGGTTGATGTGGCATGTGTTTTGTTACCAACTAAATAGACAGTATTCAGCGATCCGGTGCGACGCACCACATCATCGATGTGATGAATGTGTTGTAAGGCTGCTTCCTTGTGGGGAATGGTGACGTTGCAGCCAACATAGCCGTGAGCGGCCAAGTTTTGCAGAAATTCCGGCAGGTCTTGCGGGCTAACTGGACGCCTTTCATACAGGCCTTCTAGGCCATACTTGGCAAGCCAGTAATTATGGATAAGCGGTGAGCGCGAATGCGCAATAGGCCAACCGATGACACAGGCTTTTTTCATACTGGGATTATAGCTTTTTCTCTGAAGAATGCGAGAAGGGGTAAAAGTGGCATGCCCATGATTGTGTTTATGTCACCCGTAACGGATTCAAATAAGTTTTCGCCAGCACCTTCAAAATAATAGCCACCAACACTGTTCAGCAGGGCTTCTTCTTCGCGCTTAGCATAAGACTGCAAGAACGCTTCATCGAGCAGCCGCATTTTCATTGTTGCGGTTGATATATGTTTGAATTGTTCAGTACCGTCTTTTACAACAACGACTGCCGAATGTAATTTATGGGTTTTACCATTCAGACGACGTAAATTGGAGATGGCTTCCGCTAGGCTCTTCGCTTTATGGAACACCTGGGTTTCAAATTCTAAGGTTTGATCCGAGCCAATGATATAAGCCTCATCGGCGCGGATGGAAAAAGCTTTAAGTTTAGCTAATTCCGTGGCCAATGCTGATGGCGCTAGGTGGGCAAGCCGTTGTTGATGAGCTTTCTCATCCACCCGTGGCTTTTTTACTTCAAAGGCCAGACCAGCAGATTTCATCATGGCCTGGCGCGCCATACTTGTGCTGGCCAAGATCAGGGATTGAGGGTTTAAAACCATGGGTGAAATTGTGGAAAACTTTGGTTAGGTTGCCGGGTGTTGGTTTAGGCCACAGTTTTTTCCACAGCCAGAGCGTTTTTCAATAGATTGGATGAATTATGTGAATGACTTAGGTTTTTGACTTGAAGTGCCTAAGATAGCAGAATCTTTGCTTGAATCCCTGTCGGCTGAGCAGCTATCTGATTTTTGAACAGCTTATGAGTTGATAATTTGGGTTTTCCACGAAGTTGTTCTTGATCACTTGCCAACAGAAGAAACACTTAAGATTAGATATTCTATTGAGGAGAATTGTTTGAAACCCGTTCTTGATGTTCTAGCAGGCAGAAAACCCGAGCGCCGCGCAATGTGGATCATGCGGCAGGCTGGGCGTTACTTGCCAGAATATCGAGCGTTGAGGGCCAAGGCAGGTTCGTTTCTTGATCTTTGTTATAATCCAGAATTTGCCTGTGAGGTAACTTTACAACCATTGCGGCGATTTGATTTTGATGCAGCTATTTTATTTTCTGATATTCTGGTTGTGCCGCATGCGATGGGTTTGCATCTTGAGTTCAAGGAAGGTGAAGGGCCGGTTCTTGAAACGGTTAGTGATCTTGAGTCAGTGCAGCGATTGAGTTTAGGTCATAAGAGTTGGCAGTTTGAACGGGTCTATGAGACGGTGGCTAGGGCGAAGGCCGGTTTGGGCGCTGAACAGGCCCTCATCGGTTTTTGCGGCGGCCCGTGGACGGTGGCTAGCTATATGATTGAGGGCGGCAGTTCCAAACGACAGCGGGCTCTAGCAGTTGCGATGGCTAATCCAGTGTGGTTTTCATTATTGTTACAGAAGTTAGTGGAAGCATCAACCGACTATCTCTTGGGCCAGATCAAAGCGGGCGCGGAAACTGTGCAGATTTTTGACAGTTGGGCAGGCGATGTTCCCGACGAAGCAATGCAAAGAGTTGTGATTAATCCAATAGCCGCAATTATTGCTGGTGTGAGAGCAGTCTATCCGGAGTTTCCAGTGATTGTCTTTGCGCGTGGGGTGGGCGATCGGCATGGGTTTGTGGCGCGTGGCACGAGTGCTAATTGTGTTGGCTTGGAAGAAGATGTCGTTGCATCTGAAGTATTGAAACAGCTGCCAGATCATGTGACTGTGCAGGGCAATCTATCAAACGCATTGTTATTGGGTGATGAAGCTTTGATGATTTCTGCGGTACGAAAAATTTTAAATTCTGTTCCACGTGAGCGGCACATCTTTAATCTTGGGCATGGCATTTTGCCTCAGACAGAAATTAGCATGGTTGAGCGATTGGTGCAGGAAGTTCGGTTGGCGGGATGATTTATCTTTGGCTCAAGGTTCTGCATATTCTTGCGGTGATTGCCTGGATGGCGGGGCTGTTTTATTTGCCCAGGCTTTTTGTTTATCATAGCAGGCAGGTGCTGGGTGGTGATAGTGATGTGCTTTTTAAGCTGATGGAACAGCGCTTGATGAAAGCGATCATGCGGCCTGCTTGCATTGTGGCTCTTGTGACAGGTGCCCTGACGGCATATGCGGCAGGATACGGTTTGGGTGAGAAGTGGTTGTTGCTGAAGCTGCTCGGGGTTGTTGGCCTATGTTTTTATCATGGGCTTTTAGAAAGGCATTTGGCTGCTTTTGCACGAGGCGAACGACCGAAATCTGAACGGTATTTTCGGTTCATCAATGAAGTGCCGACTTTGCTTTTGATCTGGATCGTGGTTTTGGTTGTTGTTAAGCCATTTACATAATTTGATTTGGCAGATTACATATTTGTGCTAGATGGCGTTCAAGGCCCGTCCGGGCTGGTGGCTGAGCTTTGCTCGCCCTATTTCCAAAGAAGATGAAAATGACTGATATTATTGAAATGAAGGAGATCAAACTCTCCGAACTAAAGCGCAAAACAGCCGCTGAGCTATTGGCTTTGGCCGAACAGCTGGAGATCGAAGCGGCAAGCACGCTTCGTAAGCAAGAGCTGATGTTTGCCATTCTGAAAACTTACGCCAATCGCAATATTGAGATTATCGGCGAAGGCGTAATTGAAGTATTGCTGGACGGCTTCGGCTTTTTGCGTTCAGCAGATGCCAATTATCTTGCTGGGCCTGATGATATTTATGTGGCACCTGCCCAAATCCGCAAATATTCGCTGCGCACTGGTGATACCGTTGAGGGCTTGATCCGTGGCCCAAAAGAAGGTGAGCGTTATTTTGCCCTCGTGAAGGCCAATACCGTTAATTTTGAAGATCCTGACAAAGCGCGCCATAAGGTCAATTTTGATAACTTGACGCCGCTTTATCCTGACAAACCATTAAAGATGGAAATTCAGGACCCGACGATTAAGGATCATACGGGGCGCGTCATTGATATTGTTTCTCCACTTGGCAAAGGCCAACGATGCCTGATCGTGGCCCCGCCGCGTGTTGGTAAAACCATCATGTTGCAAAACATTGCCAAGGCAATTGCGATTAATCACCCTGAAATTTTTCTGATTGTTTTGTTGATCGATGAACGGCCCGAAGAAGTGACCGATATGCAGCGTACTGTGAAGGGCGAAGTAATATCTTCAACCTTTGATGAACCAGCAACACGACATGTTGCGGTGGCTGAGATGGTCATCGAAAAGGCCAAGCGTTTGGTTGAGCATGGGCGCGATGTTGTGATCCTTCTTGATAACATTACGCGTTTGGGCCGGGCCTATAACACGGTCGTACCGTCTTCTGGCAAAGTGCTAACCGGTGGCGTGGACGCCAATGCGTTACAGCGCCCTAAGCGCTTCTTTGGTGCCGCACGCAATATAGAACAGGGTGGTTCTTTGACCATCATCTCGACGGCCTTGATCGATACGGGCAGCCGTATGGATGAAGTGATCTTTGAAGAATTCAAAGGTACAGGCAATTCTGAAATCATTCTTGACCGCAAGGTGGCTGATAAACGCGTGTTCCCATCGATTGATATTCTGCGCTCTGGTACGCGTAAGGAAGAGCTTTTGGTTAAGCCGGACGTACTCAAGAAAACATATGTCTTGCGCCGTATTTTGAGCCCTATGGGCACGGTGGATGCTGTGGAATTCCTGCTCGACAAGATGCGCCAGACCAAGACCAACAGCGACTTCTTCGACAGCATGAATGCCTAAGGCTCTTGGCCTTAGGTCTATCGATTCGGAAACGAAATGATACCGCAAGTCCGGCCTGATACCATTTTTGCTTTGAGTTCCGGCCACGGTAGGGCCGGTATTGCTGTGGTGCGCCTTTCTGGGCCTTTGGCTGGCCAAGCGCTTATTGATCTCACTGGCTCAATACCTCCGGCGCGGCATGCAGCCTTGCGCATGCTGCGCGGTGCTGATGGCTCAGTCATCGATGAAGCTATGGTTCTGTTTTTTGCCGAGCCAAATTCAGTGACCGGCGAGGATGTTGCTGAATTGCATGTTCATGGATCCACCGCTGTTGTTGAGCGTCTCTTTGGTGAACTTGGCATTAAGCCCGGGTTTCGTTTTGCTGAGGCCGGTGAATTCACTCATCGTGCTTTTGCCAATCGCAAGCTTGATTTGGTTGAGGTCGAGGGCCTTGTAGATTTGTTAAGTGCCACAGGTGAAGCCCAGCGCAAATTAGCCATGCGCCAGTTCTTGGGTGAAGCCAGCGAAGTCTATAACGCATGGCGTTTGGCTGTGATTTCGGCGCTCTCGTTATTTGAGGCCTCTATTGATTTTTCCGATGAAGATGATGTGGCGGTGAAGGCGCAAAATGCGGCGTGGCCAAGAATTCGAAACTTAGTTAGCGAGCTTGAAGCAGCACTCGTTCAGTCAGAGAAGTTTGGTGCGATACGCTCTGGCCTTCGTGTAGTGATTGCGGGCGCGCCCAATGTCGGCAAATCTTCATTACTGAACATTTTAGCTGGCCGGGAAGCGGCAATCGTTTCACCCGTTGCTGGCACCACGCGCGACGTGGTGGAAAGCCATTTGCAGATGGCAGGCCTACCCATTGTATTGGCTGACACAGCAGGCTTGCGTGATGCTTCTGGCGATGCCATCGAAGATGAGGGAATGGCGCGGGCAAAGGCCGCTGCGGGTAGTGCTGATATACTGATCTGGGTCGTGGCACCTGATGTGAGCTCGCAGGTAGGGCCGCCGCGTGCGCCCGATCTAATTGTGGAAAACAAGGCCGATTTAGAGTTGATTCGTAACCGTAACGAGTCTGCGATTGCAGTTTCGACCAGAACGGGCGTTGGTATTGATGATCTGTACCGGGCTTTGCAAAAACTGGCTGAACAGAAAACATCGGGAGCAGAGCAAGCTGTTGTGGTGCGCCAGCGCCATATTTTGGCAGTGAGGAAATCGATTCGGCTCCTTAACAATTGCCTTGCTCAACCACAACGCGCCATGGAATTGACAACAGAAGATTTGCGCCAAACTGCGCGGGTATTATCTTCGATCACCGGCCATGTTGATGTTGAAGATTTGCTCGGAAATATCTTCAGCGAATTTTGCATTGGAAAATGATGTTTCACGTGAAACTGGGACAATCGTCGTTAACCAGTTGTTAAGTTTTGACGATGCTCCGTGAACGGACTAAAGGGCCAGACATGATCGACCAGTTTGATGTCATAGTTGTGGGTGGAGGCCATGCCGGATGCGAAGCCGCGGCGGCTTCGGCGCGGGTTGGCGCCAAGACCGCTCTCGTCACACACAAACATTCCACCATAGGTGAGATGTCATGCAATCCGGCCATTGGTGGTTTGGGCAAAGGCCATTTGGTGTGCGAGATTGATGCATTGGATGGCGTGATGGGAAAAGTGGCTGATGCGGCTGGCATTCAATTCCGATTGCTCAATCGCTCCAAGGGTCCAGCGGTGCGGGGCCCACGCGCCCAAGCTGACCGCAAGCTTTACCGCTTGGCAATGCAGGCCGCTTTGGCAGAACAGACAAATCTTTCCATCGTGGAAGGTGCTGTTATTGCGCTGATCATTGAAAATGGAATTGTCTGCGGACTTAAAGCCACGGATGGGCGTGAACTGAATGCCAAGGCCGTGGTCCTCACCACCGGCACATTCCTCAACGGTCTCATCCATATTGGCGAAAAGAAAATTCCTGCAGGCCGTGTGGGTGAAGCCCCGGCGCTTGGCTTGTCTGAACAGTTGCTCGGGCTTGAATTAAATCTTGGCCGCCTCAAGACAGGCACGCCTGCAAGACTGGATGGTAAGACCATCAATTGGTCGGTTCTCGACGAGCAAAAGGGTGATGACCCGCCGGTGCCTTTCTCATTCTTGACCGAGAAGATTAGCACGCCACAAATCTCATGCTTCGTCACACAGACAACAGAACGAACGCATCAGATCATTGCCGACAATATCAGCCGTTCTCCTCTCTATTCCGGCCAGATCAGCGGCGTTGGTCCGCGCTATTGTCCTTCGATTGAAGACAAGATCCACCGGTTCAAGGACAAATCAGCCCATCAAATCTTTCTGGAACCAGAAGGCTTAGATGATGACACCGTTTATCCAAATGGGATTTCCACGTCGCTGCCCGAGGATGTGCAGGCAGACTTCATTCATTCGATGCCGGGCCTTGAGCGCGTGCGGATTATCAGACCGGGCTATGCGATTGAATATGACTATGTAGATCCGCGTGAACTCACCCATGATTTGCAGGTGAAGAAACTGCCCGGACTTTATCTCGCTGGCCAAATCAATGGCACCACCGGCTATGAGGAGGCGGCAGCTCAGGGCCTGGTGGCGGGAATGTACGCTGCCGCCGCGGTTCGCGGCATCGCGCCCGCGCCGCTGGACCGTGCCAATTCATACATGGCGGTGATGATTGACGACCTGACGCTGCAAGGGGTCAGTGAGCCCTACCGGATGCTGACCGCGCGCGCTGAATACCGGCTGCGGCTGCGGGCCAACAATGCTTCGTCGCGGCTGACACCGTTCGCCATTGCGGCTGGTTGTGTCGGGCCCGAGCGGCGAAGTTGGTTCGAGCGGCGGGCTCAAGCCAAGGCTCGCCTGGACGCCCAACTTGACCGCGAGGCGAGTGCGTTTGAACTGGTAGCGGCGCAGATCCCGATCAAGCCTGATGCCGGTCGTATGAAGCTGCGCGACTGGCTTCGCTTCGACGAGGTGGAGCTTGTGGCATTGCAGCCGTTGTTGGCGCAAGATCTGGATGACCCGGCGCTCGCGGAAGAAGTGGCCGAAGATGCCGCTTATGCCCCGTATCTGGCTCGGCAGGACCGGGAGCTTCGCGAACTGCGAGCGAGCGAAGGATTGCACCTCGGCGATGGCTTCCCCTTTGCTGCGATCCCTGGATTGTCGCGCGAGATGGTGGAGCGGCTGTCACGCGCCCAGCCTGAGACATTGGCCGCGGCGGGCCGCGTGCCTGGGGTAACGCCGGCGGCATTAGCAACGCTCCTGGTCCACGCCCGGCGCCGCGTCGCGTGATTGACGATGAGCGATCCGCCCAGGGTTGGATCGAAGCTCTGCCCGAGTGCGATAGCGTCGCCCTTTCCCGATTAGAGCGGTTGATTGCACTATTGAGCGACGAGAACAATCGGCAGAATCTCGTGTCGGCCTCCAGCCTCGGCGCGATTTGGCGCCGACACATCGCTGATAGCGCGCAGTTGCTCAGCTATGTTCCACGTGGAACATCTGGGAAATGGCTCGATCTCGGGACAGGCGCCGGCTTTCCAGGGCTGGTCATAGCCATCCTGCGGCCTGAACTCCCTATCCACCTGAGCGAATCGCGGGCACGTCGCGCACAATGGCTTGAAAACGCCGCCACGGCGCTGGGCCTCGCCAACGTTAGCGTACGCGCCTCGCGACTGGAGCTGATCCAAACAGAGCACGTTTCCGTCATTTCGGCCCGAGCCTTCGCTCCGCTCGAGCGTTTGCTCGAACTATCCGCACGGTTGTCTACAGCTGAGACGATCTGGCTGTTGCCGAAGGGGCGGTCGGCGGCGCAAGAATTGCGCGAGCTGACAGGATGGGATCACCTGTTCTACGTGGAACAATCCTTGACCGATCCGGAAGCTGGGCTGATCGTCGGACGGCTGAACGGTAAAGCGAGGCAAGGCACATGATCCGCGTGGCTATCGCCAATCAGAAAGGCGGGGTGGGCAAGACCACCACCGCCATCAACATTGCCACCGCGCTGGCCGCGACCGACTGGCGGACATTGCTGATCGACCTCGATCCGCAAGG
>PLXI01000178.1 GCA_003151375.1 Hyphomicrobiales bacterium | reverse complement strand
CGGCAATGAGGCATGCAGTGAGGAAGATATTATTGAACTGTCCAATGGTTGCATCTGTTGCACAGTGGCGGACGATTTTATCCCCACCATGCAAAAGCTTTTAGACAGCCCGCGCAAACCGGATCACATTGTGATTGAAACTTCAGGCCTTGCATTGCCACAACCATTGGTGCGGGCGTTCAATTGGCCCGAAATTAAATCGCGTGTTACGGTTGATAGTGTGGTGACAGTCGTTGACGCCAAGGCGTTGAGCGAAGGGCGCTTTGCTGATGACGAAGCGGCAATCGCCGCACAACGCGCGCGCGACTCAAATGTTGATCATGAAAACCCCATTCAGGAACTGTTCAATGATCAACTCAACAGTGCCGATTTGGTGTTGTTGAATAAATCAGATTTACTTTCGCCCGATCAATTGCAACACATTACTTCGCAACTAAAAAGCCAACTGCGGCCCCGCACAAACCTGCTGCACACCACGCAGGGCATTTTGGACGTTAATTTATTATTGGGTCAAGAAGCCAGTGCTGAAGATGACATGCATAACCGACTTTCCACCCACGAGATGGAAGGCGAGACGCAGCATGACCATGATGATTTTGTAACCTTCAGTGTTGATTTGCCAAATGGGCTTGATCAAAAAACTTTGCTGGCGCGGATCAACGCAGTGATTGAATCACATGATATACTTCGCCTCAAAGGTTTTGCGCATATCCCGGATACAACTGCACGCTTGCTGATCCAAGCGGTGGGCCCGCGATTGAATTTGTATTTTGATCGTCCGTGGCATGACAATGAGAAACGCCAAACGCGTCTCGTCGTCATCGGTGAAAAAGCAATTGACCAAATGGCCATTGCAGCCGCCCTTCACGGCTAATGCACCTCCTTGCCACCACATCAGGCACGATTGACGGCGGCGCGGAAGCCATTGACCTAAAACAATCACCAGCTGATGTGGTGATCCTATCTGCTGCTGATTCTGAACTCACTTGCCTTGCCGCGGCTCATGATGTTTTGGGCCAATCGGCGCCCACATTGCGCCTTGCCAACCTCATGCAACTGCAACACAATTATTCGGTTGATCTCTACACAGAACAAACGCTGGCCCATGCCAAGTTCATCATCATTCGCTTGCTCGGCGGCAAAAGCTATTGGCCATATGGCGTAGAACAAGTGGCGGCCCTGGCGCATGAGAATAACATCAAACTTGCCCTCATCCCTGGTGGCCAAGAAGCTGATGGAGAACTGTCGGCATTGTCAACTCTACCCGCGTCGGAAGTTGAGCGTATCAGGCAATACTTTGCGTTTGGTGGTTTGCAAAACGCCAAATCGCTTTTGCAACTTTGCAAGGGCGATAAAGCACCAGCACCCCAAGTCTTGCCCAAGGCTGGCTATCATCTTGAAGCACATACACCACAAGCACTTATCATTTTTTATCGGTCACTGATCGAAGGCGGGCAAACTGCACCGATTGATGCACTTCACTGCGAGCTTAATACCCAAGGGCTCGACGTGTCAGCGATTTTCATAACGAGCCTTAAAGATGAAGCCAGCGCAGCATTCATAGCCAAACACATTTCGCAACATCCACCATCGGTCATCATAAATGCCACAGGCTTTGCCATTGGTGACGAAAGCAAAGACATTCTGGCTAAGGCTGATTGCGCAGTCTTGCAGGTGGCTCTTGCAGGTTCCTCAAAAGAAGAATGGCAGGCTTCAACGCAAGGCCTTCGCGCCACCGATTTGGCGATGAATGTTGTGTTGCCAGAACTCGATGGTCGTATTTTTACGCGGGCCATTTCCTTCAAGGCAGACGCGCAATTCCATCAACCAACGCAATGCCGCATCGTCACCTATCAACCAGTGCCCGACCGTATTGCCCATGTGGCAGAACTGGCAAAAGTTTGGGCGACACTGCGCATCACACCAAATAAGCAAAAGAAAGTCACCATTGTTCTGGCCAATTATCCTGACAAGGATGGCCGTGTGGCCAATGGCGTGGGCTATGATACGCCCGCCAGCACCATCGCAATTTTGAATGCAATGAAAGCCGCAGACTATGCCACTGGCGCTTATCCCATGGATGGCAATGCGCTTATTCAAACGTTAATCACCGCGCGCAAAGAATCGAGCGGCACGAAGTTGTCGTTGGAAGAGTATCTCATTCACTTCAACGCCCTACCCGAACCTATCCGTACACAGATGATATCACGGTGGGGTGAGCCTCAAAGTGACCCCGTTTTTCATAGCGGCCAGTTCTCACTCGCCATCACGCAATTCGGCAACATCGCCACATGCATTCAACCAGCGCGTGGCTATGGGATTGATCCCAAATCCACCTATCATGATCCAGCACTCATTCCCCCCCATAATTACTTGGCCACTTATTTCTGGATACGCCATCACTTCGGTGCACAGGCCATTATCCACAATGGCAAGCATGGTAATTTGGAATGGCTGCCCGGCAAGGCGGTAGGACTATCCAACGCGTGCTGGCCGGAAGTGGCTCTTGGCCCATTGCCCCAGCTCTATCCATTCATCGTCAATGATCCCGGCGAAGGCACCCAAGCCAAGCGCCGCACCTCCGCTGTCATTATTGACCATCTCACACCGCCTCTCACCAGAGCTGAAACTTACGGCCCGCTGAAAGATTTGGAAGCCTTGGTGGATGAATACTATCTCGCCAGCGGCCTTGATAAACGCCGTCTCACCGAATTGCGCCGCCGTATTTTTGAACTCACCACGTCAACCCGTCTTGATCACGACGCGGGCCTAAGTGGAGACACAGACCAAGACCTCACTAAACTAGATGCCTTTCTTTGTGATTTGAAAGAAGCCCAAATCCGTGATGGGTTGCATGTGCTCGGCACTTCACCCAGCGGACAACAAGAAGTGGATTTGCTCGTGGCACTCACCCGTGTGCCGCGTGGGCTTGGCGAAGGCGGCGATCAATCATTGATCCGTGCACTGAGCAATGCACTGGGTTTAGCGCCATTCGACCCGCTTACCTGCAACTTGGCTGAAAGCTGGAATGGCCCTCGCCCGCAGGAACTTGCAACCACATCGCTTGATCCATGGCGCACAAATGGCGACACAGTTGAACGGTTAGAACTGCTCGCAACAAAACTTTTAGACAGTATAAATCGGCCCAATGGCGGAGACTTGGAATTGGTGTTGCGGGAAATCGAAACTTCGGTTCGCCCTGCACTTGCGGCCTGCGGGCCAGCGGAAATCAAAGCCTTGATCGATGGCTTGAACGGTCGCCGCGTCGCCCCGGGTGCATCAGGTGCACCAACGCGCGGCCGCCTTAACGTTCTGCCCACAGGCCGCAACTTTTATTCGGTGGATAACCGCGCAATCCCCACGCCAACGGCTTGGGCCTTGGGTGAAAAATCAGCGCAAGCGCTTCTCACCCGTCACTTTCAAGATATAGGCCAACACCTTAAATCTATAGGGCTTTCGGCTTGGGGAACTGCCAATATGCGAACTGGCGGTGACGATATTGCCCAAGCGCTAGCGCTGATTGGTGCCAAACCAATATGGGATCATGCCAGCTGGCGCGTGAACGGATTTGAGATCGTCTCACTTGCAAAACTTGCCCGCCCCCGCGTGGATGTGACCTTGCGCATTTCGGGCTTTTTCCGTGATGCCTTTCCGGCCCAAATCGAGTTACTCGATAAAGCCTTCCGCGCTGTGGCAGCTTTGGATGAACCAGCCGACGATAATCCCTTGGCTGCCCGCGCCAAGGCCGAAGCCACTATGTTGGTCAACACGGGCGTTGCTCCTGACCAGGCCATTGACCTCAGCGCCGCGCGCATTTTCGGCTCCAAGCCCGGCGCTTATGGTGCAGGCTTGCAAGCCCTGATCGACGAAAAAATCTGGGATACCAAAGCCGATCTCGCAGCGGCTTATGTCACCTGGGGGGCATACGCCTATGGAACGCGCCAGCATGGCCTGAACAATGAATCTTTATTCAAACGCCGGCTTGCCGCAATCGAAGCAGTGATTCACAATCAAGACAACCGCGAACATGATGTGTTGGACAGCGATGACTATTACCAATTTGAAGGTGGCATGAGTGCTGCTGTGGAAACCCAATCGGGCAATAAGCCTCGCAGCTATCACAATGATCACTCAAGGCCAGAACGCCCGGTGATCCGCACACTAGAAGAAGAAATCTCCCGCGTCATGCGTTCACGCGTGATCAACCCCAAATGGATCGCGGGCGTTAAGCGCCACGGCTATAAGGGCGCGTTTGAAATTGCCGCAACGGTGGATTACATGTTCGCCTTTGCTGCCACCACGGGTGCGGTAAAATCCCACCATTTTGATTTGGCACATGAGGCGTTTATTCTTGATGATAAAACCCGCCGTTTCATTCAAGACAATAACCCCGATGCCTTGCGCGAAATCGCGATGCGGTTTGAAGAAGCTATCGCGCGCGGGCTTTGGCAGCCGCGTTTGAATTCCGTTTACGATGAATTGAAAGGCCTACAAAATGTCTGAAGAAATTGACCACGACACCGCCCGCCATAATGAAAAAATGGCCAAGAAAAAAGCTGCGCGCGATAAAATCATGGCCACAAAAACCATTGAGCGGGGCTTGTTGATTATTCACACCGGCAAGGGCAAAGGCAAATCAACCGCCGCTTTCGGCATGATCTTCCGCCATTTGGGCCACGGTATGAAATCCGCCGTCATTCAATTCGTCAAAGGCGCGTGGGGCACGGGTGAACGCAGCGTGTTGGAAAAGTTCCCTGATCTCGTCACCATCAAAGCCATGGGCGAAGGTTTTACTTGGGAAACCCAAGACCGCGACCGCGATGTCGCCCATGCACGCGCTGGCTGGGAAGAGGCTAAGCGCCTGATTGCTGATCCGTCTTACCGCTGCGTGATGTTAGATGAGCTGAACATCGTGTTGCGCTATGATTATTTGCCGCTCGAAGAGGTTTTGGACTTCTTGGCCAAGCGCCCTCTGGATAAACACATCATCATCACGGGCCGCAACGCCAATGAACGCCTCATCGAAATGGCCGACTTAGTCACTGAGATGGAGCAAATAAAACACCCCTTCCGCTCTGGTGTTAAGGCGCAGGCGGGGGTGGAGTTTTAAGAGCAAGCCTCTTTTTTGAGAGACGCGTTTAGTTGTGTAATCGCAGATTCATATTTGACTTTGTCGGTTGCCGGATATTGCAAGCGATACATCGCATAACCCGTGCCGCTGCAGCGCGAGATAATATGGACATAAAAAATCAACCCGTCTTTCATCCCGGAAAAATTACTGACTGTCGGGCTCGGCTTGCTCACATAGGCTAATTTCCAACCATCCTCGACTTCATCATTCTGACGGGTTTTGGCCTCATCAGCAAATCCACCATCAAGGATCCAGCCTCCCCAAACTGCAACTTCGGCGGATTTGTCAGCAGTGTGGAATAGCCGCCCATCACCAGAATCAGATTCCGGATCTGCCACGGAGAACATCTTCGGAACATCGATGTAATAGCCATAACGCGCGTTTGCATAAAACTCCGCTCGCGCAGTTCCCATCATCGCCACCACGGCCAAAATCCCAATGTATAACCGCATGCTGCACTCCATCTGCCCCCACAGTCATTCTGTCGCAATCCGCCTTGCCCCGCAAGCCCAGCGCGCTATAAGAAACTCAGCAGTTCTCCATAAAGGAGATGAAAGACATGTCCGCGCACGGCCAACCCAATCAGGGGCCAAGACGGAACTGCCCTTCCAAACGTTTCATTGGTGAAGCGTGAGCTGCCCACATATGGAAGGCAAATGATGATTGAAAAACTTGGGGTGATGCTCTGCGGCCATGGCAGCCGTGATCTCGATGCTGTGCAAGAATTCGGCGCACTGTCGGAGCATCTCAAAAAGCGCCTGCCAAAATATCCGGTTGAATTTGGTTATCTGGAATTTGCCACACCTATTATTCGCACCGGACTGGATAAATTGAAGGCCGCTGGCGTCACTCGCGTGCTTGCTGTGCCGGGAATGTTGTTTGCCGCTGGCCACGCCAAGAATGACATCCCATCAGTGCTCAACACTTATGCCGCCGCCAACAAACTTACCATCAACTATGGCAAAGAGCTGGGCATTGATCCTAAAATGTTGCGCGCCGCCGGAGACCGCATTCAGCAGGCACTTGATGCAAACACGCATGTGCCACTGCATGAAACCATGCTGGTGGTGGTGGGGCGTGGGTCTTCTGATCCCGACGCTAATTCGAATGTCTCCAAAGTTACCCGCATGTTGTGGGAAGGTTTTGGCTTTGGCTGGGCGGAAACGGCTTATTCAGGAGTGACTTTTCCGTTGGTGGCACCGGCGTTGGAACACGCCACACGGTTGGGCTATAAACGCATCATCGTATTTCCATATTTTCTCTTCACTGGTATTTTGGTGGAACGGATTTATCAGTCCACGGATGAAGTGGCGGCCTCGCACTCTGAAATTGAATTCATTAAAGCGCCTTATCTCAATGACCATCCGGCAGTGATCGACACTTTTGTCGAACGTGTGGAGCAAATTCTCATCGGTGAAAATGCGATGAATTGTCAGCTGTGTAAATATCGTACACAGGTTTTGGGTTTTGAGGCAGATGTGGGTGCCGTACAAGAAAGCCACCATCACCATGTTGAGGGTATTAGCGCTGAACAAGATGGGCCATTTAAGCTAATCAGCCTGCCACACACTCACGATCATAGTCACGATCACACCCATGCGCCTTATCCTCATGCTAATCATCCGCTTGGGCCAGTGACATTGAAGAGAAAATGATGTTCGATTACCTTCGCAATCCATCACAAATTTACGCTCGCTCCTTTGAGATCATTGCGTCAGAGGCTGATCTTTCACATCTGCCGTCATCGGCCCACGCCATTGCTACGCGTGTCATTCACGCTTGCGGCATGGTGGAAATGGCCAAGGATTTGGTGATTACGCCAGATTTCGTGACCACAACGCAAGCGGCACTGGCCGCTGGAAAGCCGATATTTGTCGATTCAGAAATGGTGAAACATGGCATCATCGCAAAGCAACTGCCGCCTAACGTCGAAATCATCTGTACACTCAATGACCCGCGCGCGCGCGAGATTGGTATTGCTAACAACACCACACGCAGTGCCGCTGCTGTGGAACTGTGGCAAGGCGTACTTGCAGGCTCCATTGTCGTCATCGGCAATGCACCCACNNGTTCCTTACGCCACCATCACAGGCCGCAAAGGTGGCTCGGCCGTGGCGTCTTCGGTGATCAACGCCTTAACGAGTAAAAACCAATGACAACATGGCTCACCATCATTGGCATGGGAGAAGACGGCCATGCAGGACTTTCAACCTCGGCAAAACGCGCCATCGAAAACGCCGAAGTGATCATCGGGTCAGAACGTCTTCATGCTCTGTTGCCCAAGCAGAAAGCTGAAACACATCTATGGCCGCAACCATTTTCTGCGGCTTACACCCAAGTGAAATCCTTCGCAGGCCGTAACACTGTTTTGTTGACCACAGGCGATCCGATGAATTTCGGTGTAGCGCGAAAATTATTTGAACTTCTGCCCGACGATGAGATCAAAGTGATCCCTCATCTGTCAGCATTTTCGCTGGCAGCAGCAAAACTGGGATGGAGCATTCCAGATTGTGATCTTCTCACTATTCACGGCCGCCCAGCTGCAAATCTTGAATCTTTCATTCAGCCAAACGCAAAACTGCTTATTCTCACCCAAGATGAAACTTCAGTGGCGGAAGTCTGCTGTCGCCTGATTGCGCGGGGTTTTGAAAAATCGCAAGTCACTGTGCTGGAAAACTTAGGTGGTCCCAAAGAGCGCATCACATATTTTACCGCAGATCAAAATCCAAATCACGATTGGTCACCACTCAACACCATAGCCATTCACTGCACCGCGTCACCTGACGCTAAAATTTACAGCCGCCTCGCAGGCCTGTCCGATGATGCTTTTGTTCATGATGGCCAACTCACCAAGCGCGAAGTGCGTGCCGTCACCTTGGCCTCACTTGCGCCTGCCCCCGATCAACTGCTGTGGGATGTAGGTGCCGGCTGTGGCTCCGTGGCCATTGAATGGATGCGCAGCACGCGTGGCTGTGAAGCTGTGGCGATTGAGCAAGATGAGAAGCGCTGCGCCATGATAGCGCAAAACACCGATCAACTTGGAACCCCGCGTTTGAAAGTGATCAAGGGCCTTGCCCCTGCGGCTCTCGCCAATCTTGCGCGCCCTGATGCCGTCTTTATCGGCGGCGGTGTTCGCGACGCTGGCGTTTTCGAAATGTGTTGGCAGGCGCTAAAATCGGGCGGGCGATTGGTGGCAAATGTGGTCACACTTGAAGCCGAAATGCATCTCTATGACCTACAGGAAAAACACGGCGGTGAACTTGTGCGCATTGCAATCTCCAAGCTTGAAAGTATAGGCAAGCTTCGCGCCCTCAAACCCAAAATGCCCATCACGCAATGGCACGTGATAAAACCATGAGCGGAACACTTTATGGCGTGGGCATCGGCCCGGGCGATCCAGAGCTTCTGACAGTGAAGGCTTGGCGGCTGATCTCTGGCGCTGAAGTGATCGCCTATCTCTGCGCCAATGGCAGCCAAAGCATGGCGTTGGAAATTTCCCGCCCATTTTTGCCCGACACCTATAAAACCATCGCCATCGACATGCCTATGCGGATGGAGCGAGAGCCCGCTATGGCTGCTTATGACGAAGGTGCGACGCGCATCGCCACGGTTTTAAACACTGGCAAAGACGTGGTTTTCCTTTGCGAAGGAGACCCATTTTTCTATGGTAGTTTCATGTATTTATTTGAACGACTTCATAAAACCCATAAAGTTTTAGTCGTGCCGGGCATAACGTCAATCACAGCAATCGCCGCTGAATTGGGCCAGCCTTTGGCGGAACGCGACGAAGTTTTGAAAGTTTTGCCTGCCACCATGTCTGCCGAACAACTCAGCGCTGAACTTAAAACTGCCAAGAGCGCTGCCATCATTAAGGTGGGTCGTCACTTCACCAAAGTGAAAGCAGTATTGGCCGAACTCGGACTTTCAGCCACTGCCGTATCCCACGCCACAACCGATAAGCAAACCATCACCCAAGTAGATGAGATCGCTGAAGACACCCTGCCCTATTTCACTACGATTCTGGTGAGGCGCAAATGACAAGACGCATTGCCATTTTTATTCTCGGCGCAACGGCTTTGCCCCTAGCGCAAAAAATCAAAACCGAAATTGGCGGCGATATTCATGGGCCAGAGGGCCTTGTCGGCTGCGATAAACATTATGAACAAGCCATACAAGGAATTGCTCACGCTTGGCGCATGTCACATGCTGTCATCGGCATCTGCGCTTCTGGGATTCTCATCCGCGCTATTGGCCCTTTGCTCAAATCTAAAATGCGAGAGCCACCGCTGATCTCGGTTGCAGAAGATGGCTCATCTATTGTGCCCCTCATTGGTGGCCACCACGGTGCAAATGACTTAGGGAGGAAAATTGCCGCAATAACCAAAGGTCATGCCGCCATCACAACCGCCAGCGATGTTATGTTTGGTGAGGCCTTTGACGAGCCTGGCGAAGGCATGGTGTTAGCCAATCCTGAGGACATGAAATCAGCTACCGCAGCTCGCCTGCGCGGTGAAGAAGTGACACAAGAGGTCACAATCTATCGCAAAGCTGGTGGACCAAAACATTTGGTCTATCACCCCCGCGTTCTCACAGTTGGTATAGGTTGCGAACGCGGCACTGATCCGGCAGAGGTGAAGCAGCTGCTACAGAACACACTCACAGCGCATAATATCGCCGAACAAAGTTTGCATCAATTTGGCTCCATTGATCTCAAAGAAGACGAGCCAGCAATTGAACAATTTGGCAATAATTTCTATTTTACCGCTGAGCAGTTGAAGGCGGAGCAACACCGCATCACCGCACCTTCGTCAGTGGTTGAATCCGAAGTCGGCACTCCCAGCGTGGCAGAAGCAGCAGCTCTCGCACTCGTCGGCCCCAACGGCAAATTGATCGTTGCCAAAACCAAATCAAAGCGTGCCACCATTGCTATCGCACAAGCTGCCCATCATGATGATTTTCAATTCCATGTTGGTCGGCGCCGCGGCAACATCGCCATTGTTGGCATCGGCCCTGGCTCACAGCGCATGATGACACCGCAAGTGGATTTCGAACTTGGGTTTGCCAGTGAATGGGTGGGATATTCGCTCTATTTGGATCTCGTTGAAAACTTGCGCCACGGCCAAACACGGCATGATTTTCCATTGGGCGATGAAGAAGCTCGCTGCCGAAAAGCCATTGAACTCGCAAAAGCTGGAATGCGCGTAGCACTGATCTGCTCTGGCGATGCCGCCATCTATGCCATGGCCGCCTTGGTTTATGAATTGATTGACCGTGAACCAACGCGCATTGAAGTTGAGGTTCATCCAGGGATTTCGGCCTTCCAAGCCGCATCAGCCAAAGTGGGCGCAATGATCGGCCATGATTTCTGCTGCATTTCACTGTCTGATTTGCTCACCCCATGGGACGTTATCGAGAAGCGCTTGAATGCCGCAGCCGAAGGTGACTTTGTGATTTCATTTTACAATCCACGCTCACTCAAACGCCGCGACCAAATCGAAAAGGCATTCGCAATTTTGAAACCACATCGTTATCCTGATACTCCAATCGTGATTGCCACCAATCTGGGTCGGCCGGAAGAAAATGTCCGTATACGGAGGTTTGATGAATTCAACCCTGAGGAAGTGGATATGCTCACCCTTGTTATGGTCGGCTCTTCACAATCAAAGGCCTTCAAACGCGGTGATGGCAGAACTTATGCCTACACCCCTCGCGGCTATGCAAAGAAAATGAGCCCATTATGACAGTTCACTTCATCGGTGCAGGCCCAGGCGCTGCTGATCTCATCACAATTCGCGGGTTGAAATTGATTCAAAAATGTCAGCTGTGCCTCTATGCTGGTTCGCTTGTACCTGAAGAGATTGTGAAGGCAGCGCCCGCTAATGCAAGAGTGATCGATACTGCACCCATGCATTTGGATCAGATCATCGACCAAATTAAATCCGCGCATGAAAATGGCCAAGACGTTGCCCGGGTTCATTCGGGTGACCCGTCAATTTATGGTGCCATTGCCGAACAGATGCGCAAGCTCGATGCGCTGAACATCCCCTATGATGTAACCCCCGGTGTGCCCGCTTTTGCCGCCGCCGCCGCCGCCCTCAAAACCGAATTTACTTTGCCAGAGGTGGCCCAAAGCATCATTATCACCAGAACAACGATGAGGGCCTCGGCCATGCCAGCGGGCGAAGAATTGGAAAAGCTGGGCGCGTCAAAAGCCACGCTGGCCATTCATCTTTCGGTTCGTAATCTCGCGCATGTTGAGCGCGCCCTCACCCCGCATTATGGCGCTGATTGCCCTGTGGTGGTGGCTTACCGTGTGAGTTGGCCAGACGAACAATTCATCCATGGCACTTTAAGCACCATTGCCAAAAAGGTGCGCGCCGCAAAACTCACCAGAACAGCACTGGTTCTTGTCGGCCATGTTTTCGGCCATTCCACATTCCGCGATTCAGCGCTTTATGATCCAAAGCACGAACACGTTTTGCGCACCCACAAAAAGAAGAATTCTAAATCTTAACCCTTCGCCAATACCAATATGGCAAGAACGCGCCATGCAAGACATTGAACCGCTAATCGCCCAACTCACCGCTGCTATGGTAGAACCCGGCATTGACGCGCCGCCACCGCCGGAAACCACTTTGCGTGAGCGCATGTTTGAAATTGTGGTGATTGCCTTTGGCAATCTCTATCCGCGCATGCCAACCAGCGGCAATGTTTATGACCGTCTCACCATCAGCCGCATTACCATGGGCCTTGATGATGGCGAGGCATCTCAGCTCGGCAAACGCACCGATGATTGGATGCGTCTTGAGGGCCTCACCAAACAGGAAGAGGGCAAGCGCGCATATTTTTTACCATTTTCCACAATGGCTATCCTCTCAACTGCAACTTCGATTGGTCCATTGGGTGACATCTGCGCCAAAGTGCTGGCGCGTTATAATGCCGACTTCCCCTCAGAAAATTTGCGCGTTGCCACGCGCGCATTGGGTGCCGAACTATTGGTGCGGATGAATAAATAGCGGCTTTGCCTTGGCGTAAGTCGAAGTTACATCACAGTCACAATCCTTAGATACCCTGCTGATTCTTAACCGGATTTGCAGACATCATGGGCATAACAGTCGTCGGAACAGGATATGTTGTGGTGGCGGGTGCCTGCTTTGCCAAGTTGGGCCAAAATGTCACTTGCGTTGAAAGCGACAGCGCAAAGCTGGAGGCCTTACGCCACGGCAAGCTTCCCATACATGAGCCACATCTAAAAGAACTTGTAGCCGCCCACATTCACAACAATCTGCATTTCACCCGTCATCCCAAAGCAGGAGTGATGGCCTCAGATATTGTCATTCTTGCTGTGGGAACACCGCCCAAGGCAGATGGCAGCGCCGATCTGAGCCAGCTTTTTAATGCTGCGCGCCAGCTTGCGCCATATCTAAACCCTCATACCAATGTGGTGATCAAATCAACTGTACCGGTTGGCACCGCGGCAGCGCTGCGCCAATTGCTCGCAAGACTTCGACCCGGCCTGAAACTTAACATAGTTTCAAATCCAGAGTTCCTGCGTGAAGGTTGCGCGGTGCAGGATTTTCTCAAGCCGGACCGGATTGTGATAGGCAGCACAGCGACTGCCGACCTTGGCCCCATGTTGCGTGCCTATGCGCCTTTGCAGAAATCAGGCGTGCCCCTTGCTACCATGTCCAACGAAGCAGCCGAAATGTGCAAATATGGGTCCAATACTTACCTCGCCATGCGCGTGGCCTTTATCAACGAGCTATCTAATTTGTGCGAGGCGGTGGGTGCTGACATCGAAAGCGTTACCCAAGGCATGGGATTAGATAGACGCATCGGCCAGCATTACCTGAAGCCCGGCCCAGGTTTTGGCGGATCATGTTTTCCAAAAGATACCTCTGCCTTGCTGGCCATGGCTGATGCGGCGCATGTTGATTTTAGCATCGGCCGCGCCGTGGTTTTAGCAAATGAACGGCGCAAGAGTGATCTGGTGGGTCGTGTGGCCCGCGCCGTTGGCGGTGTGCTTACCCGCAAAACCATTGCGGTTCTGGGCCTTGCCTTTAAAGCCAATACCGACGACACGCGCGATTCAGCTGCCATTCAACTGGTGCAAGATTTGCAGGCGCGTGGCGCGATTATCAAAGCCTATGATCCTGCTGTAAAGCCCAAAGGCTTGGGAGATGCAGCTCTTTGCAATAGCCTGCCCGAAGCCTTGGCGGGCGCTGATGCCGTGGTGATTGCCACCGAGTGGGATGAGTTCCGCAAAATGAACTTGGTTGATATCGCTAAGCAGTTGAAAAAACCGGTGCTGGTGGATTTCCGTAATCTCTTCAACTTACGCCAAGCCCGTGCGGCTGGTCTTTCTTACCATAGCTTGGGCCGCGCCACAATTCGCAACGCCAGCAATGGTAAGCAGCGCCGTACATCAAAAACAAAAATTAAACTGGCAGCCATTGCGTAAACAAACCCACTCACATCGCCCAATTTCATCATCACAGCCAATTTCAGGAATATATCCATTATGCGCATATTGATTGTAACTGATGCTTGGTTCCCGCAAATCAATGGCGTGGTTCGCACGCTGAACGCCGTGGTGGGTCATCTCAAATCGCAGGGTCACGAGGTCTTGATGATCACGCCCGAAGGCCGTCAAGGATTTCCCTTTCCGCTTTACCGTGAAATCACCATCACACGAACATCATCCAAACTCATCGGCAAAGAGATTGATCTGCTGAATCCTGAAGCCATCCACATTGCCACCGAAGGCACTTTGGGTTGGGCTGCACGCCGCGCTTGCCTGCACCGCAAACTGCCATTCACCACCTCGTTCCACACCATGTTTGCAGACTATGCGGCGGCACGTTTGCCGCTGCCTGGTGTTGCCGCCCTAGGTTGGAAAATACTGCGCCGTTTTCACGCGCCGGGCAAAGCAGTTATGGTGCCCACCAAAACCATTGGCGCGGAATTGCAGCACCGCCGCTTCCAAAATGTAAAGATCTGGTCACGCGGCGTGGATCGCTCAGTGTTCAAACCCTATCCTCGCGATCATCTCTCCTACGCGCGGCCGATTTTGCTTTATGCAGGCAGATTGGCGGTTGAAAAAGGCATTGAGGATTTTCTCCAACTCAAAGTGACGGGCACGAAAGTTTTAGTGGGCGACGGGCCCGAACGCGCCGGCCTGGAAGCAAAATACCCGCAAGCCGTTTTCCTTGGCTTCCGCCATGGCGAAGACCTTGCCCGCACTTACGCCTCGGCTGACGTGATGGTATTCCCAAGCCGCACCGACACTTTCGGTCTGGTGATGCTTGAAGCCATGGCCTGCGGCACACCCATTGCGGCTTTCAACGTGCCAAGTCCAGTGGATGTTGTGAATGAAGGTGTTACCGGATGTCTGGATTCCGATTTGAACCGCGCAGTGGAGTGTTCATTGAAACTGGATCGTCGCGAAGTGGAACGCGCCTCGCATGCTTTTTCATGGGAGCGCACAGCAGAAATGTTCTTCGGCTGGCTCTCACCAATTGCCACAGCTACCCAGTTGGTAGAGTGACGGTCTCAAAACGGAACCCGTTTACGGCTGCGCTTTCAATTTCAAAGCCAAGAAACGCGTTTCTCCAGCATCGCTGCCCCGCGCCACCAACATCAAAATTGAACTCTTTCCATCTTTAATCGCCTGCGCCACGGCATCAGCAACATCACCGGCAGTAGTCACTTTATTGCCGCCAGCCTCTTGCACCACATCGCCTGGCATGATGGCCTTGTCCGAAGCAACACTGCCCGTGGTAACATCCGTCACCACCACGCCTTTTATCTTGTCATCAAGTTTGAACTTGGTGCGCAATTCATCGGTGAGATCAGCAAGACTCATGCCCAACACCGGAGCGGCAACTGGTGCCGCTTGTTCAGTGGGTTTTTGGGTATCGGCAGCACTGGCCTGTTTTTCATCGTCTTTCAAACGCCCGAGGGTGACATTCGCCACCTGCTCTTTTTTGTCACGAATGATCTTGATTTCAACATTTTTGCCCACTTCGGTTTCCGCCACTATGCGCCGCAATGTGCGCCCACTCTCAATGTAGCGCCCGTCAAAACCGATGATGACATCACCAGCCTTAAGTCCGCCTTTGTCTGAGGGGCCGCCTACAGTTACATCGGCCACCAATGCGCCCGCCAACTTATCTTTATCCAAGCCCAGGCCTTCGGCCACATCAGGTGTCAGGCTTTGTAGTTTAACGCCCAGCCAACCGCGCCTTGCTTCACCAAACTTGATGAGTTGATCGGCCACTGGCTTAGCCTCATCGGCTGGAACTGAAAAGCCAATGCCGACTGACCCACCGGTGGGCGAGAAGATCGCGGTGTTCACCCCAATGACATGGCCATCAAGATCAAACAGTGGGCCGCCGCTGTTGCCTTTGTTGATGGCCGCATCAGTTTGCAAATAATTGTCATAAGGGCCGGAGTTAATGTCACGCGCCTTGGCTGAAATAATGCCGAGTGAAACTGAACCACCCAAACCAAACGGATTGCCAATGGCAATCACCCATTGGCCGATGCGCGCTTTGTCGCTGTCGCCAAATTGCACGAAAGGCAAATCTTTATCCGGCTTCACCCGCAAAACAGCAATATCAGTTTTGGGATCATGGCCCACCAACTCAGCTTTTAACACAGTGCCATCTTGCATATGAACTTGAATGTTTATTTCATCGGCGATGACGTGGTTGTTGGTAACGATCAGTCCCTTGGGATCGATAATAAAACCCGAACCCATAGAATTCACCACATCATGGTTATTCTGGTCAGGCGCATCCTTGTCTGGCGCGTCTTTGTCGGGCGCGTTTTTGTCAGGTGATGGCTTAGCGTTGTCGCCTTGTTTGCGCTTCAAGAAATCATCAAAGAAATTTTTAAATGGGTTTTCATCCAATGGGCTAGCGCCATCGCCCGCACTGGGGTTTCTTGATTGCACCGAGATTTCAACAACAGCGGGCAGGAGTTTTTCGACAAGGTCGGCCACATCAGGCAATGAATTTAGAGAAACTTCGGCTTGTGCCTTGTTAACAGGCTTCAGCGGCACAGCCACCATTGCCAGCGCTGCCAAACCTATTGCTAAAGATGCACGTCTTGCAAACCGCATGTTCAAACTCCATTCTTAATTCATCGCCGCTCATAGACCAAAGTCTCATAAGCTGCGCCGTCGCCTTGCGCCTGCAAAGGGCCTGAGCGTGAAACTTCGCGCCACATAGCCATATCCAGCTCCGGCATCATAACATCACCTTTTACCATGGCTAAAATGCGGGTGAGATAAATCTTCTGTGTGCTGGGCAAAAAGGCTTTGAACACCTCCGCCCCACCAATCACACATATTTCTTCAGCCTGCCCAGCCAAATTCAACGCGGACGGCACATCTTTGGCGACCAAAGCACCTTGCGCAACAAATCCCGCTTTGCGTGTGAGCACAATGTTCAAACGTCCCGGCAAAGGTTTGCGCGGCAAGCTTTCCCAAGTTTTGCGACCCATGATGATGGGCTTGCCCAAGGTCACCGCCTTAAAGTGTCTGAGATCAGACGGCACATGCCAAGGCAGGCCACCTTTATCGCCAATCACGCCATTTTGTGAAACGGCATAGACCAGCGAAATGATCATGAACTAGACCCAGCTGAAAATAGCGCGAGAGTGACAACTAAGTTCCATGCTGTATGGCAGCCGATCGTCACCCACAGAGAGCCAAAGCGCAACAACAAACAGCCGAGCAAAATTCCCATAAAGAAAATCGAGAGTGCAAACATCGGCGGGGCTGCACCCAAATGGGCTGCCGCCCACAGCGCAGAAGTAATAATAACCGTTAGACCGCGCCCCAAGCGTGGCAGCAGGCCCGCAAATAACACACCGCGAAACAGAACTTCTTCCACCAAAGGTGCGCCCAAGACAGTGCCCGGCAAAGCCAAGAAAAATAACCCCGGATCATCCGCCAAGCCAACCAAAGCTTTTTCAACCAAACCTGAACCATAGGTGTCAGGATTAACCCCCATAACCGCAAACAAGCCAATGCTGATGCCAAATACCACCGGGATAAACACCCCAATAATAACCAACCATCCCAACACGCCAATCTTGGGCCAGTGCAACGGCAAGGTGCCCTTCAGTTTGGGCAATCCCAAATGCGAAGCCGCCACAGCTAAAAATACCGTAATGACCGCAGCTGGAAACATGCCGATCAACATGGCTTTGATGAAATCGTCCATCTGAGGGCTTGATAAATCTGACGCTGCCTTGGCACTTTCGCCGATGACTTTGAATGTGCTCAAATCGGCGTGATAAACCAACACATCGGCAATCAGCCCGAACGCCGATTGCAACACCGCAAAGAATGCAAAAAGCGGTACCATCAACAAAATTGATCGCAACAAGCCTTGCATTGGCTCTGTTGGATAGAGCCACTGCTTCATCGCTTTGTTGAAATCTTCACCCAGCAACACGCTCAACATATTCATACAGCCACCGGCGCTTTGATGGCGGCATCTGGCGCATAGCCCTCAATCTCAAAATCTTCGAACACGAAATCTTCCAATCTCTCAACCTTGCGTTTGATGTGAAGCTTGGGCAGCGCATGTGGCTTTCGCGCCAATTGCGTTTCCGCCTGCTCGAGATGATTTAAATATAAATGTGCATCACCCAGTGAATGTACAAAATCGCCAACGCCTAAGCCCGTCACTTGCGCCACCATATGGGTGAGCAATGCATAAGAGGCAATGTTGAACGGAACGCCCAAGAATATATCGGCTGAACGTTGATAGAGTTGGCAAGAGAGTTTGCCGTCCGCCACATAAAACTGAAATAGACAATGGCACGGAGGTAAAGCCATTTTATCCACGTCAGCCGGGTTCCACGCCGTCACCATCATGCGCCGTGAATCTGGTTTTTTGCGGATCGTTTCGATGACCTGTGCGAGTTGATCAATGGTGCTGCCATCACGCGCTGGCCATGAGCGCCACTGCGCCCCATAAACCGGTCCAAGGTCACCGTTTTTGTCGGCCCATTCATCCCAAATCGAAACTTTGTTGTCGTTCAGATATTTGATGTTGGTTTCACCGCGAATGAACCACAGAAGCTCATAGATGATAGAGCGCAAATGCAATTTCTTGGTGGTCAGCAACGGAAAGCCCGCGTTCAAATCAAAGCGCGTCTGGTAGCCGAAAACGGATAAGGTTCCGGTTCCAGTACGATCAGTTTTCTTGGTGCCGTGGTCGCGCACATGGCGCATCAAATCGAGATATTGCTGCATGGCCGCTGCTTAGCCGATTCCAAACCAAAAGGGCAGCGCTACTGCGGCTTTCCTTCAATAAAAAGGGCAGCCCGCAAGAAGCTTCCCGCCGATAATATAAGGGGCTTTCAATTCCAGCCCCCGCCACCTATATTGACAGGGCTCGTCCCAGCAATGGGGCAGACTATGGTGATAAACGGCCTACGCAATAAGCCATTCGGACCCGGGGGCAGTACCCGGCGCCTCCACCCAAGCCNNGGGCAGTACCCGGCGCCTCCACCAAGGACGATTGCTCGCAATCGGCCAACACGATTGAAAAGCCATCAGGCCGCAAGCCGATTGCCTTCAATCGGCGTCAGGCCAAGCGGGAACCGGCTCGCCGGTTGAAAACAACCGTCGTTGATGGGGGCGAAACAGGATCGACGGGGGTGTAAAGGTGGGTTTTTTGCTCGTGATGATACCGACGTTATCGGGTCATTTTATAGTTGCAAACGATAACTTTGCACCGGTTGCTCTCGCTGCTTAATGTAGCGCGAAATACCGAACTTTAGTCCTTGGGCTTTGCAGTCTAAGGCGGGGTTCGCTGGCACCTGGCAACAGAAGCCAGCACTTTCATTTTAATGGCCCATCTCATGCACAATTTGCTGGTTAAAACTAAAATCGAAGGCGGCATAGCAACCCTCACTCTCGCTCGCCCCGATCAAGCCAATGCACTGAGCGAAGCCATGCTCGGCGCACTCGAAACCGCCTTGCAGCAGGTTGAAACTGATGGGACCACGCGCGTCATCATCATTGCCGCTGAGGGCAAGATTTTCTGCGCTGGCCATGATCTGGCTGAGATGCGAACCCATAATGATGAAGCTTATTTTGATCAATTATTTGCCAGATGCTCGCGTCTGATGTTGTCGATCCGTAGCACCACCAAGCCCGTGATTGCCCAAGTGCAAGGAGCAGCAGTGGCAGCAGGCTGCCAGTTGGTGGCCTCATGTGATCTGGCCTATGCGGCAGATCACGCCAAATTCGGTGTCAACGGCATCAATCTCGGCCTGTTCTGTTCCACGCCAGCCGTTGCCTTGTCACGCGCCGTGCCGCCAAGGCAAGCGTTGGAATTGTTACTGACTGGCGATTTAATCAACGCCTCCCGCGCCTGTGAGTTGGGTCTGGTCAATGCCGTCGTGCCAGCGGCTGAGCTTTCCGCTTATGTGTTGAAAGTAGCCACCACCATTGCCAGCAAACAGGCGGACGCCGTCAGCTTAGGCAAGCGTCTTTTTTGGCAGCAACTTCAGCAAGATGAAACTGTTGCCTACGAAAACGCTTCAAACTGTATGGCCACAAACATCGGCCTGGCCGAAACGCAAAACCGCATTGACGCTTTTCTGGCCAAACACAAATAGCGCTTAACACCCAAACAAAAATCAATTAAATCTGGCGTGACTATCAGGCGAGGCTGGCTATATTGGCCTGAGTCTCTGAATACTTCGCCGCCAACCATTATCACCAATCCATAAATGCAAAGCCGGATACGATGCCTGAAGATTTAATGCGCTATGACCTTTTGGCGCAAAACGCCTTGCGCGGTGTTGTACGCGATGCGCTGCGCCATGTTCAAAAATCGGGCCTGCCCGGCGATCATCACTTTTTTATTCAATTTGACACGCGCTATCCCGGCGTTTCCATTGGTGATCGTCTTTCTGCCAAATATCCGCGTGAAATGACCATTGTCCTGCAGCATCAATTCTATAATTTGCTGATCTTTGAAGATCGCTTTCAGGTCGAACTCTCATTCGACAACATTCAAGAAAAGCTGTTTGTGCCTTTTGCGGCCGTGAAAGGTTTCCTTGATCCATATGTGCAGTTTGGCCTGCAGTTTGAAGTCAAGATGGATGAAGATGCGGTGGCCGCAACTGAGGTGAACACCAAGCCGACCAAATCAAAATCCAAAGTTCCCAAAAGCGAAACGCCCTCAGCCAGCCCATCCGAAGAAAGCCCCGCTGTCGACGCCGAACCTATTGCTTCTGATGATGACGCTAATAAACCAAAGGTAGTTTCACTTGATGCTTTCCGTAAAAAATAGCTGGCGCTCAATCGGCATAGCTTTTCTGCTAGGCCTAGCAGTGCTGTTCACGCTTAACGCTAAAGCCTTGGCTCAAGATGCCAGTACGGCAGACCCCGCTAAAGAAGACAGCCCGCTTGGCTCATTTATTGCGCGAAAATTATTACCCGGCGAAGATATTAATAAAATTTCGGCGCGCCGTTTGTTTGGCATTCAAACCAAAGAAGCTGATTTGCCATCAGCTGCCATTGGCACTTACGCCCTTGGCTGTATGGCTGGCGCGCATCAACTACCGATGACCGGTGAAACCTGGCAAGTGATGCGTCCATCGCGCAATCGCAATTGGGCCACGCCTCAAATGATCGCCTTTCTTGAACAAATATCAGCCGAGGCAAAAGCCAAGGCGGGCTGGAACGGCTTTCTGGTTGGCGACATGGCCCAACCACGCGGCGGGCCAATGCTGTCTGGCCACGCAAGCCACCAAATTGGATTAGATGCCGACGTATGGTTCACTCCCATGCCCAGCTATACGCTGACTCCCTCCGAGCGTGAAACAATGGTGCCGCAGGAAATGGTGATCGATCACCGCCAGCTGAATACTGATGCTTGGACAGACAGTCGCGCAGAGTTAATCAAGACAGTAGCCAGTGACCCGCGCGTTGAGCGCATCTTCGTTCACCCGCCTATCAAACGTCAATTATGCAAATGGGCAGGCGGCCAAGGCGCTTGGCTTGCAAAAGTGCGCCCTCTGTATGGCCACACTTTTCATTTTCACATCCGTATCAAATGCCCTGAGGGCATGACAGCTTGCAAACCACAAGGTGCACCACGGCCTGAAGACGGCACAGGCTGTGGCAAAGAGCTGGACTATTGGATGTCGGACGCACCTTGGGTGCATAAAAAGCCACCGCCACTTCCNNGCGCCCAAACCAAAGCCCGTGCCCCCCTTGACTCTGGCGGGCCTACCTGCTCAATGCCGCGCCGTAATTGCAGCACCCTGACAGCAGCAACGGTTTGCCATTCATGAAAGGCATTATTGCCAAATGAGCGACGTTCTACGACCGACTTCACGACTTTCAAAAATCAATTTAAAATTAGCTTTCGCATCCATCGGCGTGGTGTTCGGCGATATC
>PLXI01000148.1 GCA_003151375.1 Hyphomicrobiales bacterium | reverse complement strand
TTGGCTGCTTAATTTTCGATTCAAATTTTAGTGAATTCAGACTCATTATCTTTACCCTCACAGCAGTTGGCTGGGGATTCAGAAACCTTTTTTGTAAATTTTGCTGCATTAAGGATTCATGCAATCGCAAAACATTAAACCAAGCCAGATGAACAGCAAAACCATGGGCCTCATCAAATGGGGCATAAGTCTTGTCACGCTATGCGTGGCCGCATTTCTGTTGCTCACCGGCCATCATTTTATAGCCCTTGTCTTGTTGCCGGTGCTGGGCCTGTTTTTACTCTATCTGTCTCAGCGCCAACAGCTCACAGCTTTGCAAGCCAGCATAGGCGCGGTTCAGGCCGCCCGCACTGAAGCTGAAACAGCAGCACTGGAAAAAACCCGCGTTCTGGCCACCATGAGCCATGAAATCCGAACGCCACTCAATGGGGTAATCGGTATGTTGGCGTTGCTGAATGACTCAGAGCTTTCGCCTCAGCAAAAAAACTATGGCGAAACAGCTCAGTCTTCGGCGCGCAATTTGCTATCAATCATCGACGAAGTTTTGGATACAGCGCGTTCTGAAAGCCGCCGCAAGCAAGCGCGAGAGGCAGTGGATATCACCAGCTTTGTTGAAGGCATCACTGAACTTTTGGCGCCACGTGCGCATAGCAAAGGCATTGAGGTATCAGCGCGCGTTGCGCCAGATGTACCTAAAGAATTACAATTAGATGAGTTGCATCTGCGCCAAGTGTTGTTCAACATTGCTGGTAATTCCATCAAGTTCACTGAAAAAGGCGGCGTGGCCATTGAAGTGGCATTGGGCAAATTAGTAGCGGGCTCGGCACAAAATATCTCAATCAGGGTGCGCGATAGCGGCATTGGCATGACCAAAGAAGAAGCCGCAAAGATCTTCGTTCCCTATACCCAAGCCAATGATAACACCCGTGCAAGGTTTGGTGGCACGGGCCTTGGGCTTTCAATCAGTCGCGAATTGGTAAGCGGGATGGGTGGCACCCTCGAGCTTGAAACAGCACCCGGTAAAGGCAGTACTTTCATAATTGAATTGCCCATTGAGGGCGCGGTGCCAACACCACAGGCGGGATGGCAACCGCTCACCCGCCGACACTATGTTTTGGCCTTGCCCATTGGATTTGCGCGTGAACACTTGGCGCTCACCTTGGCGGAACTTGGTGCTGACGTTTCATTTGTTGAATCTGCCAAGGAACTCGCTTCGCAATTTATGGCACCCAAACCATTGCAACAATTCATCTGCGGCAGCCAACACGCAGAAATACTTCGTAAATGGGCCAAGAAACGTAATGCCACATCGCAAGCCGTGGTTTGGGTTATGTTGAAGCCTGAAGAACGTCATAACTACGCCAGTCTATTGGCAGCACCCTTTGCTGGCTATTTGCTCAGCCCTTTGCGCNNGCGCAACACTTCTGGCCCAGCTTTCATCGCATGATGGCCGCAGCCTGAAACAAACTGGCCTTGCTTTGCGCGCGGGCAAAAAATCAACCATGCTCAAGCCAGTCACTGCGCTGACGATTCTTTTGGCCGAAGATAATCCGATAAACGCTTTGCTGTGCCGGACGATTCTGGAAAAGGCGGGCCATCAAGTGCGTGTGGTGGGTGATGGTGGTGAAGCACTTGATCTCATGCGCAGTGATTGGCGCTGCGACATTGCAGTGATGGATGTGGAAATGCCTTGGGTCAGCGGCATCAAGGTGGCACAACTCATCCGTAAGGGTGAGGGGTTAGAGCATCGACGCAGCATGCCGCTTCTGGCCATGACAGGCAACGTGCGTCCGGAAGATGTGCAGGCCTGTTTGGAGGCTGGCTTTGATGAACATTTGCCCAAGCCATTTGATCGGCTTGACCTTGAGGAAAAAGTGACGCGGTTAGTCAGCCACGCGAAGGCTGCCTAAGCTTCATTGCGCCGCGCATCACATCTTACTAAACACCACGTGATGAAAATCCGTCTGGCCGAAACGGCAGAAGAAATTCGCGTGGCACAACACTTGCGCCATGATGTTTTTGTGGCCGAGCGCAGCACAGTTCATGCTGGCCAAAATACCATTGATGCCGATAAATATGATGCGGTTTGCGCTCATCTGCTGGTGATAGAACCTCTTGCACAAGACGCCTCACGCTATGCTCTTGATGATGGCAGCTTAGTGGCCACCGCGCGCCTCATTGGCCAACGCGAGGCAGAATCCCTTGGCGGTTTTTATAGCGCCGATGAATTTGAACTGGCCCCACTTCTGGCGCGCCACCCACAACTGAAATTTCTTGAACTGGGCCGCACTTGCATTTTGAAACATGCGCGTGGCACCGCGGTGATGGAACTGTTGTGGCAAGGGATTTGGGATTTTGTACGCCGCGAATCCTATGATGTGATGATTGGCTGCGCCAGCTTTGAAGGCACTGATCCTACGGTTCATGCTGCTGCATTGAGTTTCCTGGGCCAGAATGCCAAAGCACCAGAAGAATGGCAGGCCAAGACTTTGCCTGGCCGCAATGCCATGCCGCCACTGACACTGAATCAGCCCAAAGATGCAAAACGTATTTTGGCCGGATTACCACCTCTGATTAAGGGCTATCTGCGGCTTGGGTGTTATATTGGTGAGGGCTGTGTGGTGGATCAGGCATTTAACACGGTGGATGTTCTGGTCATCTTGCCAGTCAAATCCATCAACCCGCGTTATTTTGCGCGCTTTGGAGCACCCGCTTAACTGCGCTTGGCGAGGCCTGCCCAACTTGTTAAGGGTGGGCCATGCAATCCCCAATTTCAGCAAGCCCCATAGACGCTGACACAACCCCCATGATGGCGCAATATCTTGAGATCAAGCGCCACCATGAGGATGCGCTGCTACTTTACCGTATGGGTGATTTCTATGAGTTATTTTTTGCCGATGCTGAAAAGGCTTCGGCCACGCTGGGCATAGCCCTCACCAAACGCGGCAAACATAAGGGGCTGGATATACCGATGTGCGGCGTTCCAGTGCATGCGCTTGATCATTATTTACACAAGCTGATCCGCCATGGCCACAAGGCCGCAATAGCTGAGCAATTGGAAGACCCCGCCGAAGCCAAAAAGCGTGGCGCTAAATCGGTTGTCTCGCGCGGCGTGATCCGCCTGATTACCCCCGGCACCCTCACTGAGGAAACCCTGCTTGAGGCGGGCATTGCCAATTATCTGGCATGCATCGCAGGCCACCGTGGTACCGGAGATATGGCACTGGCTTATGCTGAAATTTCAACTGGTCAATTTGTTGTGCGCCCTACAGATCACGCCCGCTTGGCCACCGATCTGGCACGGCTGCAGGCTTCGGAAATTTTAATCAGCGATAGCCTGCTTGAAGAAAGTGCTCTGACCCAAGTGTTGGAAAGCTGCGGCGCAACGATCACGCCACTGCCTTCCAGCCGCTTTGACTTTCAAAGCGCCGAACATGGCTTAAAGGCCCATTTTCAAGTGGAAGCACTGGAAGTTTTTGGTGCCTTTCGCAAGCTGGACATTTCGGCCCTTGGGGCTTTGCTGGGCTATATCAAACTAACCCAAGTGGCCAACATGCCGCATTTGCGGGCACCCACCTTAGAGGCTTTAAACCATGGTCTGGCCGTTGACGCTGCAACCCGCGCCAATCTTGAACTGACGCGTACGCTGGCGGGTGAGCGCAAAGGCAGCCTGCTTGATTGTCTTGATGAAACCGCAACGCCAGCAGGTGCCAGGCTTCTCGCAAGTTTTGTGGCTCAACCGTTGAACGATCCATCTGCAATCAATCTGCGGTTGGAAGGTGTTGCGCATTTTTATGACGATGAAACCTTAAGTGAAGGTTTGCGTATAGCCCTCAAGGCCACACCTGATCTTGCACGGGCTTTGGGCCGCANNGCCGGCAGTGAAATCCAAAAGCTGCTGCGAGACGATAAGGCTTTCACCCCTTTGCCAAGTGTCATAGCTGCTGCATTGGATCGTTTAAATGCGGGCCCACTGGAGCTGGCTCACACCATCATAAAAGCCTTGGCAGATGAGTTGCCGCTTGTGGCGCGCGATGGTGGCTTTATTGCCAAAGGCTATGATACAGCGATTGATGAACACCGCAATTTGCGCGATGACACGCGCCAAGTGATTGCCAATTTGCAAGCAGACTATGCCCTGCGCACTGGCATCAAATCTCTCAAGATAAAACACAACAACATTTTGGGTTATTTCCTTGAAGTCACCGCCCAACAGGCTGAAGGCCTGAAATCCTCAACTGCTTTTGGTGAATTTATTCACCGCCAAACCATCGCCTCTGCCACGCGCCTCAGCACTTTGGCCTTAGGTGAGCTTGAACAAAAAATCGCCATGGCGGGTGCGAGGGTTTTGTCGCTGGAGCTAGAGCTCTTCCGTAAATTCTGCGATGAGATCGTGCAGTGTCGCCAACAGATTTCAGATGTAGCGGAGGCTTTGGCTGCGCTGGATGTATTTTCTTCACTTGGCCGCCTAGCCAAGCAACGACGCTATGTGCGCCCGCATGTTGATGACAGCTGCGAGTTTAAGATCACCAGTGGACGCCACCCCGTGGTTGAGCTGGTTTTGCAACGAGGCGGTGAGCGGCCATTTTCACCCAATGACAGCGATCTATCCGAAGGTGCCAATTGCCTGTGGTTGATCACCGGCCCCAACATGGCGGGNNGGCCGCATCTGGCTGATCACCGGCCCCAACATGGCGGGCAAATCCACTTATCTGCGCCAACAAGCATTAATTGTGGTGATGGCTCAAATGGGCAGTTTTGTTCCTGCCACACAGGCCCATATAGGTGTCGTCGATAAGCTATTCAGTCGCGTGGGCGCTGCCGATGATTTGGCGCGCGGGCGTTCCACCTTCATGGTTGAAATGATTGAGACGGCGGCCATTCTCAATCAAGCCACACGCCACTCACTTGTCATCCTCGATGAAATCGGGCGCGGCACGGCCACCTATGATGGCCTGTCAATTGCTTGGGCAACATTGGAACATTTGCATGATGTGAACCAATGTCGTGCACTTTTTGCCACCCACTATCATGAGTTGACGACGCTGTCAGGCAAGCTCAAGAATTTGCACTGCGCAACAATGAGTGTGAAAGAATGGAACGGTGATATCGTCTTCTTACATGAAGTTGTGGCCGGAGTGGCAGGCCGCAGTTATGGCATTCAAGCGGCGCGACTTGCCGGCATACCTCCAGTTGTCATTCAACGTGCCAGTGAAATTCTGAAGCGGTTGGAAACAGGTGCTAATTCTTCCTCGGTGCAAAAACTGATGACAGATTTGCCCCTCTTTGCAGCACCTGTAGCGCTGCCCCCACCCAAACATGATCCGCTGCGCGACAAGCTGGGCAGCCTCAAACCCGATGAGCTTTCACCGCGCGAGGCACTTGATCAACTTTACGAGCTCCAGCAATTGATGAGAAATGAAAAAGGCGCATGACAAAAACTGCATTTGAAGAAAGCCTTCTGGCTTTGACTGACTCAGACCGTTTGGTTTTGCGCAACAAGGCTTCTCAACTCAGTCGTGATTATCTGGCGTCAACCCATGAGGCGGCTCAAACCCAATTGCTTAAAGACGGAAAGGGCACAGCCTGTGCGGTGGCCCTTTCGGCCGCACAGGACGTTGTCATCAAGGGTCTGTTTGCCTTGGCCAAGGCGCGCATTGGCCAAGACAAGCCACTGCATTTGTCGGTGATTGCCACTGGTGGCTATGGCCGTGGCACACTCGCTCCGGGCTCTGACATTGATCTGTTGTTTTTGTTGGCCGCAAAAGCTTCGGACGAGGTCAATGCTATGGTGGAATTTCTGCTTTATGCCTTGTGGGATTGCAAACTGAAAGTCGGCCATGCAACGCGCGAAGTTGATGATTGCATCCGTTTAGCCAAGACCGACAATACCATTCTCACTTCTATTCTCGAAGCTCGCTATATCTGCGGTGAGGAGAATTTGTTTGTTGAACTGTCACGACGCTTCAAGGCCGAAATTGTGGCAACAGGTGCCAAAAAATTTGTGAAAGAGAAATTGGCTGAGCGTGATGCGCGCCATTCCAAGAGTGGCGAAAGCCGTTATGCGGTTGAGCCCGATTTGAAAGATGGCAAAGGCGGGTTGCGCGATTTGCACACACTCTTTTGGATTGCAAAATTTATCTTCAATGCCAATTCACCAGAAGAACTGGCAGAAAAGGGTGCCTTCACTCAAGAGGAACTTCACACTTTCTTGAAATGCGAAGATTTTCTTTGGGCGGTGCGTTGCCATTTGCACTTTATTTCAGGCCGTGGCGAAGACCGTTTGAGCTTTGATCGCCAATCGGAAATGGCCAAGCGCTTACGCTACAAACAACATGGTGGCTTGCGCGCGGTTGAGCGTTTCATGCGTCACTATTTTCTCATTGCCAAGGATGTGGGCGATCTCACACGCATTTTCTGCGCCAGCCTTGAAGAAAAACACTTGAAAGAAGTCCAAGGTATTGCCCGCATTTTCACAAGATTTTTGCCGCGCCGCGCAAAAACCAATTTGCCTGCGGGCTTCAAGCTTGAGAATGGCCGCATTGGTGTGATGGACGCAAACGTGTTTTCGTCTGATCCAGTGAACATGCTGCGGATATTTTGGGTGGCCGGCGAAAGTCTGCTTGAAATTCATCCCGATGCACTGAAACTGATGCGTAAATCGTTCCGGCTGATTGATGACGCTTTGCGCCACAACAAACAGGCCAACGCCATTTTTCTGGATATTTTGTGCAAGACCACCAAGCCAGAGGCTATTTTGCGCCTGATGAATGAAGCTGGCGTTCTAGGCCGCTTCATTCCGGAATTTGGTCAGGTCGTCGCCATGATGCAATTTAATATGTATCACCACTATACTGTGGATGAACATCTTATACGTGCAGTGGGTGTGCTCAAAGGCATCGAATCCGGTGAGTTGGCAAAAGAACATCCGCGCTCTGCTGAAATTTTCCCAACATTAAAAGCCAAGCGTGTGCTTTACATAGCAACCTTGTTGCATGATATTGCCAAGGGCCGCACTGAAGATCACTCTATCGCGGGTGAGCGTGTGGCGCGTGAACTGTGCCCAAGGCTCGGCCTTGATGCGGCAGAAACCGAATTGGTGGCATGGCTCATCAGGTATCATCTGTTGATGAGTGAAACCTCACAGATGCGCGATTTGAATGACTTCAAAACAATTTTAGACTTCGTGCAAATCGTTCAAACTTCGGAACGGCTGAAATTACTAATCATTCTAACCGTGGCAGATATCAGGGCCGTTGGCCCCGGCGTATGGAATGGCTGGAAAGGTCAATTACTCCGCTCACTTTATGTGGAGGCTGAGCCACTGTTAACAGGTGGCCATGCTGCTATCTCGCGCAAAGATCGGGTGCATTCTGCCCAAGCCACGCTTTTCGCAAAATTGGCCCTTACAGACGAAAAAGCTCGCAATGCCCTCGCCCAACGCCATTATGATGCCTATTGGCTCAATGTCCCATTAGAGCGCCAGTTGCGTCACCATGCTTTGATGGCGCGTTCGGCTGGCGGCATTGTAACTGATGTCAGCACCGATAGCTTTTCCGGAATAACCGAGCTTACGATATTGGCGCCCGATCATCCGCGCCTTTTGGCCATGATTACCGGCGCTTGTGCGGCGGCTGGCGGAAATATCATTGGCGCGCATATTTTCACCACGACTGACGGCCTTGCGCTGGATACCATTTTAATCAGCCGCGCTTTCAAAGACGAGATTGACGAAGTGAGACGCTCGTCCAAAATCTGTGAATCAATCCGCAAAGTGCTCCATGGTGAGTTGCGCTTGAGCGAAGAATTGGCGCGCATTCAACAAATGCCAGAGCGCGCCAAGGCATTCCAAGTGGCACCGCGCGTTGTGGTGGACAACGCCTCATCCAATAAAAATACGGTGATCGAAGCCTCAGGGCTTGACCGTGTTGGCCTGCTCCATGCGTTGACCGATGCACTCTATAGGCTCAATCTCAATATCGGTTCTGCTCACATCACCACCTTTGGTGAAAAGGCGGTGGATGTGTTTTATGTCACCGACTTGACCGGAGCCAAGATTGAAAACCTCGACCGCATGGAACGGATTGAGAAGACTTTGCTTTCGGTTTGGGCTTAATTCTGCCCCAAGTGATTCGCTAAAGGCGCATTTCGCATCGGGCAAGAATTTCACGGCATGTCCATTATCCGCTCTGCCGCCAAAGTTGGCGGATTCACATCCATAAGCCGTGTACTGGGCTTTATACGCGATCAGCTGATTGCGTTTACGCTGGGCACTGGCTATGTGGCGGATGCATTTTTTGTGGCCCAACGCTTTCCTAATTTGTTTCGCACCTTGTTTGCTGAGGGCGCATTTAACTCTGCCTTCGTGCCGATCTTTGCAGGTAAAGTTGAAGCTGAGGGCCTGCCCGCTGCGAGGGCCATGGCACAAGACGTTTACGCAGTGATGCTGGCTTGGATGTTGTTCTTCTGCACAATTTGCATAATCTTCATGCCATGGTTAATTGCGCTCTTCACCATTGATTTCACGCATTTCCTCCCATCTGGAATGGCTTCATATTTTGCCTTGGGCTCATCCGCGCAACCAGCAGGCTCACCCCAAAAAACCGCACTGCTTGTAAGTTTCACCCAAATTTGTTTCCCCTATTTGTTGTTCATGACACTGACCGCCCTGCAGGGCGGAGCATTGAACAGCCTGAACCGATTTGCCGCCGCCGCTGCCGCACCCATACTCTTGAACATCGTTCTCATTCTTTCCAATGCCGTGGTTTGGTTTATTGGTTCTGGAAAGTCTGAGTTAACCGGATATATATTCGCCGCAGGTGTAACGCTCTCTGGTCTGGCACAATATGTATTGCTGGCCATTGCTTGCCGACGTGCCAATTTAATTTTCTTGCCAAAATTCCCGCGTCTCACCGATGACGTAAAGAATGTAATCAAAAGGTCGGTTCCCGGCATTATTTCCGGCGGTGTGATGCAGATCAATCTATTGATTGCGACATTCTTGGCCTGGCACATTCCACATGCGAATTCCTATTTGTATTATGCTGACCGGCTTTACCAACTTCCACTCGGCATTATTGGTGTCGCCATTGGTGTGGTTTTGCTGCCCACACTGTCGCGCACCTTGCGCGCCGGTGATTTTAGAGGGGCACTCGATGCCAAGAATCGTGCATTGGAATTTTCGCTCTTTCTTACTTTGCCATCAACCGCAGCTCTGATTGTGATTGCTGGGCCAATCTTGCGCACAGTGTTTCAGCACGGGGCGTTCCAAGCTTCCGACACTGCAGCGGTTGCACCAACTGTTGCAGCTTTTGCACTGGGCCTTCCAGCCTATTCACTCAGCAAAGTATTTCAACCGGGTTTTTATGCGCGTGGCGATACCAGAACGCCAATGCGCTTTGCGCTGATTTCGGTTTTAGTGAATATTGTGGGCAGCATCACTTTCTCACATTTCATCGGCCACATAGGCATTGCGCTTGCCACATCACTGGCGGCTTGGATAAATGCGCTGCAACTTTATTTTAGATTGCGCAGCCTCGACCACTTTGGCTTTGATGAAGATGCGCGCTTTAAATTGCCACGCATGGTGCTTTCAACTTTAGTGATGGCGGTCGTTTTGTTTGATTTAAACCTGTTTCTGGATGCTAATTTCGCCAATGGGGCGAGTGTCTTTTCAAGCCTGTGGGGGCTTGGTGCCCTGGTCGGTGCTGGCATCATTAGTTATTTTGCAGCTTNNCTCCACCTCGGCAATTATCTTGGCGCCATGGTGAATTGGGTGAAAATGCAAGGCACCCATGAAACGCTATATTGCGTGGTGGATATGCACGCGATAACGCAACCCGCATCTGTTTGGGGCGGACCTGCCACACTTCATAAATCAACGTTGGAAGTGGCAGCAGCCTATATCGCTGCGGGCATTGATCCCAAGAAATCCATCCTTTTCAACCAATCGCGCGTGCATGAACATGCCGAATTGGCGTGGATTTTTAATTGCGTTGCCCGCCTTGGCTGGCTCAACCGCATGACGCAATTCAAAGAAAAAGCTGGCAAAGACCGCGAGAATGCTTCAGTTGGCCTTTATGATTATCCGGTGTTGATGGCGGCTGATATTTTGATTTATCACGCCACCCATGTACCGGTGGGCGAAGATCAGAAGCAACATCTGGAATTGTGCCGCGACATTGCGATTAAATTTAATAACGACTTTGGCACGGAATTTTTCCCCATCACTGAGCCCGTCATCATGGGCCCTGCAACGCGGGTGATGAGCTTGCGTGATGGCACCAAGAAAATGTCCAAATCTGATCCATCGGATTTGTCACGTATAAATTTGACTGATAGTGCCGATGACATCGCGAAAAAAATTCGCAAAGCCAAAACCGATGCAGATGGCATTCCCTCCGCCAAAGAGGGTCTCACTGGCAGGCCTGAGGCCGAAAACCTGGTGGGCATATTTGCCGCACTCGCGGATACAAATGTTGATGAGGTTTTAAAGCAATTCGGCGGTGGGCAATTCTCAACCTTCAAAAATGCTCTGGCAGATCTGGCAGTGGCCAAGCTTTCGCCGATCAATGATACCATGATCCGCTTGAAAGCTGATGAAGGTTATGTTGAGGGCGTGTTGGCAGCGGGTGCTGAACGCGCCTCTGCCATCGCCGCCCCGATTATGAAAGATGTGAGGAAGATTGTTGGGTTTGTGTGAGCTCAAGCATCCCACATTGTACTGTAATTAATTTTTTTTGTTTGGCTTGTTCATTCGAATTGCTAACCTCGTGCTATGAAGATTTCGGACAAAATAGCCCTGATTGATAAGGTTGGCAGAGAACTTCAAGCGCGTTATAGGTACGATGAAATAAACATTTTTCTAACTGAATTTGGAATCGCGCCATCTTCTAATGCTGCTGGCACCAACAGTAAGTGGGTCTACGCCAAGGCTGCACTCCAGGGCGTCTCCGACGAAGTTTTGCGCAAAATAGCGCAAGAACTTGGGATTGAATCTCCATCATCTACACTTTTGTTTTCATCACCCCCAAGAAATTGGAAGGGCAGCAATCAATTCAGATTGTTCATTAGCCACGTTTCAAAAGATAAGGACAAAGCAACCAGACTCAAAGATTGCCTCTCACGGTACGCAATTAGCGGGTTTGTGGCGCATGAAGACATACATCCAACTTTAGAATGGCAAAGTGAGATTGAACGCGGATTATCAGTCATGGACGCGTTTTTGACCATACACACCAAGGGCTTTTCTAAAAGTATGTGGACTCAGCAGGAAATAGGTTTTGCCCTTGGTCGGGGAGTGAAGATTTTATCGCTTCGAATGGGCGAAGACCCAACTGGCTTTATTTCAAAGCGCCAAGCTATTCCTCGGCAAAATAGATCAGCTGAACAAATCGCTGAGCAGATAGACAAACTGTTGGACGAGGACGAGTTGACAAGTAAGAAATTACGAGCAGCGAAAAGTTCAAACGGCATGTTGAAAAGCTTATTAGATGATGAAGTGCCGTCTTGAAATTTAAAAAATTAAATTTCCTCCTTGACATTTATTCCTATCTCCATTATATGCCTCCTCGTTCCCCCTCACCAAGGGTCTCGTTCGCGACGGTGGTCGGGGCGAGGGGGCAGGCTTTCAGTTTCCATTGCTGAAAGCCTGGGCCGATAATTCTTCGGGTTGTCGGTTTAATACAGTTCTGCTGAAAGCACGAAACGTGGTGCTTTCACCGGATGGTTATTTATCTACCCCGGTCACTATGAGCCGGGCCGCCGCAAGGTGGGCGTTTACGGCACGCATGAGCCACGTGGTGGTTTTGCCTTCTGGGGTTCGTCCACTAGGCGTGTTCAAGGATAGATAATCAGACCCTGTTCAAAGCGCGTGGAGAGTACCCACGCCTTCTATCAGCGACCCTAAACAAGGTCGCACTCGCGTGAGAAATCCACGCGCTTCCTTATCTTCCTTCGGCCTCGCATGACACGAGGCCCACAGAGCAATCGCGCATGTTCAAACACCCCCCTTTAAATCCCGAGTAAATTAGTCTATATTAGCTCCATGTTCATTCAAACCGAAGCCACGCCCAATCC
>PLXI01000061.1 GCA_003151375.1 Hyphomicrobiales bacterium | reverse complement strand
GACGTGCGTGGGCGGTATGATTTCACCGTCACGCCTTTAGGGCCGGTGTATTTTCCCTTGGCAAATTGCACATCTTTTGGGATATCCACCACCACGGGGCCAGGGCGGCCCGTCATAGCCACATAAAACGCCTCATGGATAATGCGGCTCAAATCATTGACATCCTTCACCAGCCAATTCTGCTTGGTGCAGGGGCGCGTGATGCNNTCCTGGAATGCATCGCTGCCAATCAAATGCGTTGGCACTTGGCCGGTGAGAAGAACCATAGGGATAGAATCGGCGAATGCGTCCATCAAGCCGGTCACGCAGTTGGTGGCGCCGGGGCCAGAAGTGGCCAGTGCGACGCCGCATTTACCTGTGCTGCGTGCATAGCCTTCGGCCATGTGGGTTGCCCCCTGCTCATGGCGTACAAGGATATGTTTGACCTTATCCTGTTGGAAGAACTCATCATAAATTGGCAACACGGCACCACCGGGATAGCCAAATACATGCGCCACGCCCTGATCGGCCAAGGCCTTCAACACCATTTCAGCGCCTGTCATCATCTCTTCGTCTGCCATCTCATATTCCTTAATTTCAATTTGTCGTAAGTTTGAAAACTAAAAAGGCCCCCGAGGGAGCCTGTTTTCCGCGCAACACCTAAAGTCCCGGTGGGTTAACCCACCGCGGTGCTGCGCGATCTAACGACGACAAGAATGTTTTTCATGGCAGTGATTTGTACGTGTGCGGAGGAATTTGTCAAGGGGTGGCGTTTTTGATGCCTTTCGGGTTGTTAATGCTTCAGCTTGCAAGAATTCGGAGAATTTGAACTCTTTCAGGAAGATCAATCAAAAACTCCTTGTCACGTGGCAGATGGTGGGCGTGAGCAGGTTCGCCACCACGCGGGCCCGTCATTTCCGCTAAGCTGCGCCAATATGAGATGGTCAGGAATTCGGACACGGAAATATCATCCTCGCGCATCATGTGTACTTCGGTGGCCCCCAGCGCCTTGAGTGGTTCTACTCCCTGCTCAAGCCAATAAGCTTGATACTCATCTGCTTTGTCTCGTCTTACGCGCCCGCGCCAGATACGGGCATATTGTGTTTCCTGTTTTGTCATGCTGCACCTATGGAACTATTTCCCAATCCGCCATCTGCCCACGCCACCAGGTGAGCTGACGCTTGATATATTGACGTGTGGCGATTTGGGCTAAACTGCGGGCCTCATCTAAAGTTATCTCACTTTTGAGATGGGCCAAGAGTTCGCGAACGCCGATGGCTTTCATCAAAGGTGCTGAAGGTTCAAGCGGTGGAAGGGCGCGCACTGNNCGAGAGTGTTGGCCGATCTACCGATTTAAAAAGCTTTTGCACGTCATAACCCGTCAGCGGCGCATGAGTTTCGGCCACCTGCTGCCAATGCGCTAGGCTGTGGCCAGTGCTGTCAAATACCTCCAAAGCACGGATTAAGCGCTGACGATCAGAAGTATGCAGTTTGGCGGCAGAGATCGGGTCACGGTGCGCGAGTTTGGCATGGAGATCACCTTCAAACCCGCGCCAGTGTTTTCTCACTTCGGATGAAATCTCTGGAACTTCGGATAAGCCTTTGACAAGTGACATAAAATAGAGGCCCGTTCCCCCCACCAAAATAGGCAACTTGCCTGCCTTAAGCGCCGCTATGATTTCAGCCATTGCCTGTTTTTGCCACAGGCCAACGGAATAATTCTCGGCAGCAGCGACATGGCCATAAAGCCGATGCAGCGCCATTGTCTCATCTGCCGCACTTGGCCGAGCCGTCACCACGCGCAATTCACGATAAATCTGCATGGAATCTGCGTTGATGATCACACCATTTTCAGCGCGTGCCATTTCAATGGCCATGGCGGACTTGCCGCTGGCCGTTGGCCCTGCAATAAGCACCACGCGATTTGGGAGATTGTTCGCCATCATGGATTCCGTTCTCGTTCTCATAGCAGCCAACGGCTCTGGCGCAATCACCTCAGAAATGGCCACAAAGCTTGGGGGCAAATGGCTGGCCGAAGGCGAGGCGCTGGAAGTTTCAAGCGAGCGCGAGGCTGAAGTGCGTAAGCTGAGCGCAGGCCTGCCGATCGACATCAATCTCGTGCCAATCGTCAATCGCCGCAAAAAGCTGCTCCTTGCGGATATGGATTCAACCATGATCCAGCAGGAATGTATCGACGAATTGGGGGTGGTTGCTGGCGTTGGCGATTACATCAAAGCCGTGACAGCCAGATCCATGCGCGGCGAGATTGATTTTGAAGAGGCGTTGAAAGAGCGCGTGGCATTGCTGAAGGACCTGCCGGAATCGGTGATTCAACATGTGATCGACACGCGCCTTACATTTATGCCCGGCGGCAAAACCCTGCTGGCTACAATGAAAAAATATGGCGCTTATACCGCGCTGATCTCAGGAGGGTTCACCGCATTCACCTCTTATGTATCGCAAACTCTTGGCTTTGATGAAAACCGCGCCAATACGTTGCTGGTTTCAGGTGGCAAACTTACTGGCAAAGTTGCCATGCCCATTTTGGGCAGGGATGCCAAGGTTGAAAGCTTGCTTCGTATTTGCTCCGTGCACGGATTATCTCGGGCTGATGTGTTGGCAGTGGGTGACGGCGCCAATGACATCCCCATGTTGCAAGCCGCAGGCATGGGTGTTGCCCTACACGCCAAGCCAAAAGTGCAGGAGCAAGCAGGCTTAGTGGTGAACCACGGTGATCTCACCGCCTTGCTTTATCTTCAGGGATTTACTCAGCGAGAGTTCGTCGCTTAGCTAAGCACGGACAACAACAGCTGCGCCAACAATGATAATTGCAAAGCCAACGAAGTGTTGCAGCGTTAATCGCTCCCCTAAATAGAAAATCGCAAATCCAATAAACACTGCAAAGGTGATGACTTCTTGGATCGTTTTCAGTTCAGCTGGTGAATAGAATTGACTGCCCCAACGGTTGGCTGGCACAGCGAGGCAATATTCAAAAAAGGCGATGAACCAACTCACCAGAATGACGACCCATAGGGGACGATCTGTGAATTTCAGATGGCCATACCAAGCAATCGTCATGAACAGGTTTGAACAAATCAGCAAGCCAATAGGCAGGAGTGCGGGCAATGAAAAATTGGGCATGGCGCACTAACATCATTGGCCCTTGCGTTGTCAATGCAAAATGGTTGGGAATTGGACAACACTGGTGCGTAAAAATTTGTCATCATAACGTGCTATAAGAAGGCACTAAGTGTTATCGCCAAAGCCCCTGCTATTCCCACTATTTCTAGTTGATTTCGTTGACGGTAAGTGCAACGTTCCGACGGGGGCTAAAAGGGGGAGTAGAACATGAGTTTGAAAGTCATTGGTGCTTGCTATGGCCGCACTGGCACGATGTCCACTTATACCGCGCTCAAAGAGCTTGGTTTTCACTGTTACCACATGATCGAGGTTTTACAGAACAAGGCAAATGCCAGCCATCTCGGTTTTTGGGACAAGGTT
>PLXI01000180.1 GCA_003151375.1 Hyphomicrobiales bacterium | reverse complement strand
GGCGATCCGCCCGCCGCCATGCGTTATACCGAAAGTCGGCTCGACAAGGCGGCGATGCCGCTGCTTGATGATATTGACGCAGACACCGTTGATTATCAGCCTAACTATGACGGTGAACGCCAAGAACCTACAATCTTGCCCGCCAAATATCCCAATTTGTTGGTCAATGGCGCAGGCGGTATTGCAGTGGGCATGGCCACCAACATGGCGCCACATAATTTGGGCGAAGTGATTGACGCCACCTTGGCGCTCATGGACAATCCCGCCATCACCTTGGAAGAGCTTCTGCCAATTATTCCGGGCCCTGATTTTCCAACGGGCGGGATCATCATTGGCCGCGCTGGCATTAAATCAGCCTTCAGCACTGGACGCGGCTCCATCGTGCTGCGCTCCAAAGTTGAGGCGCAGGAAATTCGCAAAGATCGCAATGCTTTAATTGTCACCGAAGTTCCTTTCCAAGTGAACAAATCGGTAATGGTGGAAAAGATTGCAGATTTGATCCGCGAAAAAACCATCGAAGGCATTTCAGACATTCGCGATGAATCAAGCCGCGAAGGTGTGCGTGTGGTCATTGAGTTGAAGCGCGATGCCGAACCTGAAGTGGTGCTCAACCAACTGTGGCGCTTCTCGTCTCTGCAAAGTTCTTTTAGCGTGAATAACATTGCGCTGATGCGCGGCCGGCCAGAGCAGTTGACTCTGATTGATCTACTCAAAGCTTTCGTCACCTTCCGCGAAGAAGTTATCACACGTCGAACCAAATTTCGATTGCGCAAAGCGCGAGACCGCGCCCATGTTTTGGTTGGCCTTGCCATTGCCGTGGCCAATATCGACGAAGTAATTAAGTTAATCCGTGGCTCGAAAGATTCAGGTGAAGCCCGCACCGCTTTGATGGCCCGCGCCTGGCCCGCCAAGCTGTTAGAACCATTGATAGCACTGATCGCTGACCCACGCCATGTGTTGAAGCCTGATGGCACCTACGTTCTATCCGATGAACAAGCCCGCGCTATTTTAGAATTGCGTTTGGCGCGTCTCACACAGTTAGGCCTTGATGAAATCACTGAAGAGTTGAACAAGCTGGCGATTGAAATCAAAGATCTATTAGAAATCTTGTCTAGCCGTGCCCGTGTTCAGGCCATCATCAGAGCTGAACTCGCTCAAGTTAAAAGTGATTTTGCCACGCCGCGCCGCACGGCCATTCAAGAAAATGAGGGTGAAGTTGACGACGAAGACCTGATCCAACGCGAAGATATGGTGGTCACTGTTTCGCACGCTGGTTATGCCAAGCGTGTGCCGCTGTCGGCTTACCGTGCCCAGCGTCGCGGCGGCAAAGGTAAAACAGGCGCACAGGTGCGCGATGAAGATTTCGTCACCAAGCTTTTTGTGGCCAATACCCACACGCCCATTCTGTTTTTCTCTTCAATCGGCATGGTTTACAAACTCAAAGTCTGGCGCCTCCCAGTGGGCAACCCGCAGGCCCGTGGCAAAGCGCTCATCAACATGCTGCCCCTTGATCAGAAAGAACGCATCACCACCATCATGCCCATGCCGGAAGATGAAGCCAGCTGGGCCAAGCTGCAAATGATTTTCGCCACTAAATCCGGCGATATCAGACGTAATGAAATGGCGGATTTTGAAAGCATCAACCGCAATGGCAAAATTGCCATGAAGTTGGAAGAGGGCGATGCACTGATTGGTGTTGAGGCCTGTTCTGACGCCGATGACATATTGCTCACCACCGCCCAAGGCCAGTGCATCCGCTTTGCTGCAACTGACGTGCGCGTGTTTCAGTCTCGCGGCTCAACCGGTGTGCGCGGCATCAGGCTGGCGGATGAAGACAAAGTAATCGGCATGTCTGTCCTCAAACATGTTGAGGCCACATCAGATGAACGCAGCGCCTATATCAAGCGCAGCCGCGCGGCATTGGGTGAACAAGCGGAAAATGGTGGCGATGAAGAAGCTGCTTCCGAGGGCTTTACGCTTTCAAGCGAGCGCTATGAAGAAATGGCCAAACTGGAACAGGTGATCCTGACAGTTTCGGCCAATGGTTATGGCAAGCGCACATCGACCTATGAATACCGCATTACCAACCGTGGCGGCAAAGGCATCACGGCCATGGCAGTTAATGATCGCAATGGGCCATTGGTGGCCTCATTCCCGGTGGTGACACAAGACGATATTATGCTGGTGACAGATGCAGGCCAAGTGATCCGCTGCCCAGTGAAAGATATTCGCCTTGCGGGTCGCTCAACTCAAGGTGTGATCGTGCTGAAGGCAGCAGATGACGAACATGTGGTTTCGGTAGAGCGCATCAGCGATGATGCGACTGAAGATGCCGGTGCAGCGGCTGTTCAAGAAACCTAATTGCAGGATTTTCGTAATGCCTGCCAATCAGCCTCGTCTAACACCTGCTTGGGCTTTTTCCCATCAGGCAGAGGTGCTATTTTGGCCATGCGTGTTTCTGTGCCGGGGTGGGTTGAGAACATCGAGCCTAACTGAGCCAACCCACCATTGTTGGATTGGCCACCGCGTTCACGCTTCAATATCCGGCTGAAGAAATCTCTCAAGCCAATGGGATCGACACCTGCCGCAACCATTGTTTGTCGCGCATAATCATCAGCGGCTTCCTCTGCTGCCCGACTTTGGCGAAATTGTTCCATCATGGCAATCGTTCCACCGCTGTGTGAGCTGCCAAAAGGATCAGAAATCAAGTTCAAGGTAAAGCGCCTGATCATCTGTGTTTCAGGATCAGCATGGACCACGTGGCCAATCTCATGGGCTAACACGCCAGCCAATTCTTCTGGTCTTTCGGCTTGTTCAATTAATTTGTGGGATACGATGATGAGCCCGCCGGGAAGCGCGAACGCATTCACGAAACTCAGATCATAAATATGCACACTCACATTGGGCATTTCGGCATCACCCGTAGCCAGAACACCCACCAATTTGGCCATTGCAAGATCGGCCGAAGTGTTCTGGCAAATGTGGCCAAGTGATGCAAAATCCATTTCTTCAGATGCGCCCGCTTGAACGCGCCAACTTAATGGGGCAACGGTGGCTAGCGCATGAGGCAACACAGTTTCAAACGACCAAACAATAGCGACAATCACACCAAATACTGCGATGAATAAATTGAACTTGGTTCCAGTGCCGTAACCCTGATTTTGCACGAGTTTGAAATCGGGTCTCAGTGCCATGATGGCTTCAACTTGTGCCCTGTCTTCAATCAAAATCCTCACTTTGCCTGCCAACGAAGAGCGCAGCGATAACGCTTTGTCGGGGCGGTAAGGTGTTGCCAAACTCAGCTGCGACAAGGCAAAATTCACCTTATCCCCAAGGGCCAAATTTAGTTCAAGTTCCTCGCCGTGCAATATGGCCATTGCGTTTTGGTATCGTGGGCTTAACCCATCGCAATACTGGCAAGAGCTGCCATTCAAACCGGTTTCCTGAGCTGACATCGCACAATTCTGCCACGACAATAATAAAGCAGCAATGAATGTTGCAGGAAAATCACACCATCAAAAAAACGCATATTAACGCTTTATGGGCCTGATTGAACCCCTGCGCTGCCCCAATTTAGTTTTAGCAGGCCAGCAGAGCTATTTAATAATTTTAAGCCTTTTGGGCCTATTCGGCGTGAAGGTGGATGTGTTCTGTTGATGCTAATGGATGTAAAAATCTGGCAAATGCGCACCCGGCAATTCTGTCTGGTGTGTTTGGCGTTGTGCATGGTGGCAACGCCACCCGCCCGCGCAGACGAAGGCTTTTTTTCACCATTCTTTAATTTCTTTGGCCGAGGCCCAGAAATTCATCTTCCACATCCCGACATCCATTTGCCAAAACTTGAATTGCCAATGTTTTGGACCAGTGATCTAAAACAAGGCCGAGACGCTTTCACCAGAGGTGACTATGCCAAGGCCAAGTTGGCTTTTTTGCGCGCGTCTGATGAAGGCAATCCAGTGGCGGATTGGTATCTGGGCCATATGTACCGCATGGGGCGCGGCGTGCCGATGGACGCGGCTATTGCTTATTCATATTTCAGCCGCGTGGCTGATGCCTATGATGGTGATGAAGATCAGGAGGATCCATACCGCTTGCGCATCACCGTTGATGCCAAAATCCGCGTGGCAGATTATTTGCGACTTGGCATTCCCGCGGCGCATTTGGAGGCCAACCCACAAGCCGCGGCGCGCACTTATTTGCAAATGGCCACCAACTATGGCCACCCTCGTGCACTTTATGAACTGGGCGAGATGAGCATCAACGGGGAAGGCATGAGGAAAAATCCACCACAGGGCTTGAAATGGCTTTACGCCGCCACACGCAAAAACTCTGCTGAGGCCTCAGCGTTGTTGGGTGATCTTTGTGCTAGTGGTACGTTTGTGCCTCAGGATGATGCTAAGGCCCTGTCTTGGTACCTGATTGCGGCAGAGCGAACCACAGCTGACGAGAACCCCCAGATTTTTTCGAGGTTGAGTGAATTAAGGTTTGCTGCCACCGAAGAAACGCGTTTGGAAGCCGAGGCCAAGGCGCGCGTTTGGGATGACCAAAATCCCATGGTTGCTTCTCATTAAAGTGGTCTTGAACCGAGTGTCTAACAATGCGAAGTGTGACTGATGAGCATCATTGAACCCAAGATTGCCACCAAAACGACATTCACACTGCGTCTCAGGCGTTATTTCTTCACTGGCATTGTGATCATTGCCCCGGCGGCCATTACCATCTGGGCCACATTGTGGTTCATCGAAACCATTGACGGCATCGTAAAACCGCTACTCGGCCCTTACATAAATCCAGATAATTATTTGCCCTTTCATTTACCTGGTTTTGGTCTGGTGGTGGCGCTGTTCAGTATAACGCTGATTGGATTTCTTGCCGCCAATTTCGTGGGCCGCGCGCTGCTTTCACTATGGGACAAATTGCTGAACCATACCCCGGTCGTGCGCTCACTTTACAGTTCATCTAAGCAAATTTTTGAAACTCTGTTTTCTGAAAAAGGGGCATCATTCCGCCAAGTATGCCTCGTGGAGTGGCCGCGCAAGGGAGCGTGGTCAATCTGCTTTGTGTCGAGGGAAATCGATAGTGGTGAAATCGGCCTAAAGCCCGGCACCAAAATGTATTCGATTTACACTTCAACCACTCCAAACCCCACTTCCGGCTATGTGTTTTTTGTGAAAGCCACAGAGGTCAAAATTTTGGACATGAAAGTGGAGGATGGTTTGAAGTTGGTGATATCCATGGGCCTCGTATTCCCTGAAAAGCCTTTGCCTGATGCCCAAGAAATGAAAGTAGCCCGCAAGATTAGCCGGAAGACAAAAGCCTAACCGCACTTTCGCGTTCAAAGAGATAAAGCAAATGTCGAAGCGCTTGCCCACGCGCAGAGCTGAGGCCAGCATCGGTTGCCAGAATCAATTCGGCATCATCACGCGCCACAACCAATAAATCAGCATGCTGAGTGAGATCGGCAAGTCTGAACAGCGGCAGGCCGGATTGTGCTGTGCCGAGCATTTCGCCAGCGCCGCGTAATTTCAAGTCAACCTCTGCAATCAAGAACCCGTCTTCAGTTTCTCGCATGGTGGAAAGGCGCTGCCTGGCAACCTCTCCCAATGGCTCCTGATACAGCAAAATGCAGGATGACTTGGCTGCACCACGTCCAACGCGCCCACGCAATTGATGAAGCTGGGCCAACCCGTAACGCTCGGCATTTTCAATCACCATGATGGAGGCCTCTGGCACATCCACCCCCACTTCGATCACAGTGGTGGCAACCAGCAAAGCCAACGCGCCAGACTTGAATGCAGCCATCACCGCATCTTTCTCCGCGCCCTTCATGCGCCCATGCACCAAACCCACTTTGCCGGGATAGATTTTTGTCAACGCCTCAAAACGTGTTTGTGCGGCAGCTAAATCCATCAATTCACTGTCTTCCACCAATGGACAAACCCAATAAGCCCGTGCGCCCGAAGCCATGCTGCGCCCAAGGCCGGCGATTACGTCGTCTATTCGGCTCATCGGCATCACGCGCGTATCAATGGGTTGGCGGCCTGCGGGTTTTTCGGTCAACCGAGAAACATCCATGTCACCATACACGGTCAGCGCCAGGGTGCGCGGGATTGGTGTGGCCGTCATCACCAGCAAATCAACATCGCCACCTTTGGATTGCAACGCCAGGCGCTGATGAACACCAAAGCGATGTTGCTCATCAATCACCACAAGGCCAAGATCATGAAATTCAACTCCCTCTTGAAACAACGCGTGAGTGCCAATCAGGATGTCAATTTCTCCTGATGCAAGCTGCGCCAAAACCTCTTCTCGGGGCTTGCCTTTTTCTCGACCCGTTAAAAGCGCCACGCGCAAATGGGTGTGGCCCACCAACTTTGTGAGNNCCTTCAAAATGTTGTCGGGCCAGAATTTCAGTCGGTGCCATGATGGCACCTTGCGCGCCAGCCTCAACGGCTGTGCACAGTGCCAACAATCCAACCACGGTTTTGCCCGAACCCACATCACCTTGCAAAAGCCTTATCATGCGCTGTGGCGCTGCCATATCGGCATAAATTTCGTCCAGCGAAACCTGTTGTGCTTGGGTGAGGCTATAGGGCAGGCCAGCTATGATAGCCGCTCGCAATTTGCCATTGCCACTAAGCGCGCGGCCCGTACTGCGCTTCATGTGTTTGCGCACCAAAGTCAGCGCCAGTTGGTTGGCTAGCAACTCATCATATGCCAAGCGCATGCGGTTTGGTGTTAAGGCAGAAACCTCGCCGGCAACAAGTGGCACATGTTGTGTGTGTAATGCAGCACCGAACCCAATCCAACCGCGAGACTTGATCCAAGTTGGGTCTTGCCATTCACCTAGCTGTGGAAGCTTTTCTAAAGCCGCAGCAACGGCTTTGGCGAAAACCTTGCCACTAAGCCCAGCAGTCAGCGGATAAACCGGTTCAAGATCGGGCATTTTATCTGCCTCTTCCAGTCGCACTACATAATCCGGATGGCTGATCTGAGGTTCAATTCCAAACCATGAAACTTCTCCCGAAATCAGGCGTCTTTGCCCTTCCGGAAATTGCCTCAACATTTGTTCACCATGCGTGGCAAAGAACACCAAGCTCATCTGACCCGTGTCATCATGAACCTCAATTTTGTAAGGCAGCCTTGTGCCGCGTGGTGGTGGCTTGTGTTTGCCAATCACCACTTCCAGCGTGGCAATGCCAGATTGCGGCAGTTGCGAAATGCTGCAGCGAAAACGCCGGTCGGTCACATGCGCGGGCAGATGAAACAAAACATCCACCAAACGCACTGGTTGCAGTTCATCCCCACGCAAAAGCTTGGCGAAAAGCTTGGCAAGCTTATCACCGATGCCCTTCACAGAGGCAACTTCGGTGAATAGGGGGTTGAGAATAGCAGGGCGCATATGCGGGGAATTAACCCGCGAAATTCTTGCGATGCAAGGGCGGTGCGTTTAAGAGCGCCCAAATGAACCTGACTGATTTAGAAATCACTCGTAAACGCCTGTTGTGGCGCGCCACCCACCGTGGCATCAAAGAGATGGACATTCTCGTGGGCGGCTATGCGCGGCTAAATCTAGCCAAAATGGGCCAGGCGGAGCTTACACAATTTGCTGATCTGCTTGAAATCCCTGACCAAGATTTGTTGTCTTGGGCCACTAAGCAAAGTACTGTTCCCTTAGAACAACAATCCGCCATGCTTGAAGACATGTTAGGCTTTCTTCCAGAGGGCAATTTATGAAACTGCCTGATGGCCTGATAGCCCGCGCATTACAGCCAGGGCGCATTATTGTCTCAAGTTTGCTTGAAGGCCAGGACGCTATTCTTCTGCCGCAATTGGCCCAGCAGGAACCCATGCGTGGGATTGTGTTTGTGTGCCGTGATGACAGTCATTTGGCCACGCTGGCAGATCAACTCAACTATTTTGCACCCAAATTAGATGTGATCCGCTTTCCCGCCTGGGATTGTTTGCCTTATGACCGGGTTTCTCCCTCCGCTGATATTTTAGCGCGGCGCTTGGCAACGCTAGCGCGGCTTGAAAAGCCATCCCGCCAGCCTTTCATTGTGCTCACCACAGTAAACGCCGTTTTGCAGCGCGTATTACCTAGAACACAAATTGCCAACGCCACTTTTCTCGCCAAGCCCGGCATGCGCTTTGGGCTTGATGCCTTGCAAACATTTTTGGGCGACAATGGCTATTCGCGTGTTGGCACGGTGGTGGAGCAGGGCGACTTTGCGGTGCGCGGCGGATTGATTGATCTTTATCCGCCGGGTTCCGAAGCGCCGGTGCGCTTGGATTTTTTCGGTGACACATTGGAATCAATCCGCAGTTTCGATCCTCAATCACAGCGCTCAACTGATCAATTAAAAGAGCTGCGCCTCAATCTTGCTAACGAAGTTCTACTCAATGCCAATTCCATCGCTGGTTTCCGAACTGCTTATGGGCAGGCCTTTGGTGGCATTGACCTCAATGATGCGCTTTATGAAAGCATCACATCGGGCAGACGCTATCAAGGCATGGAACATTGGCTGCCTCTGTTCCAGCCAGAGTTGGAAACGCTATTTGATTATCTCCCCAATGCCATTTGGTGGTTGGGCCATGAAGTTTCAGCCAGCATGGCAGCGCGTCATGAGCAGATTGCCGAATATTATGATGCCCGCAAAGAGGCATTGGGCAAACAAAGCTTCGGAGCCGCACCCTATAAACCACTGCCGCCTGAGCGGCTCTATCTGACAGCAACGGAGTGGGCGCAAATTACCGCTGATCTCACGCTGGTTGAACAGTCGCCTTTTGCCAGCCCTAACTCAGCGGCTCTATCAGCCGAAGGCAAACAAGGCCGCAGTTTTGCCGCTGAACGCAGTGGCGGGCAGGGCATGGTCTATGATGCAGTTCATCAGCATACAGAGCATTTGCGCAAGGCATCGGTGCGCACGCTGATTGCCTGTTGGAGCGAGGGTTCGGCAGATCGCCTCGCCACAATCTTGCGCGATCATGAACTTTCGCCACTGGTGATTTTAGACAGTTGGGAAAAAGCCACTTCGCTGGAAACCACCATTTGCGGTGTTATCGTATTGCCATTGGAACAAGGCTTTGAAGCGCCCGGCCTTGCCATCATTTCTGAGCAAGATATTTTGGGCGATCGCTTGGTGCGCCGTGCCAGGAAGGCCAAGAAGGCCGCTGATTTCTTATCAGAGCTCTCTGCCTTGTCACCCGGCGATTTGATGGTGCATGTCGATCACGGCATCGGCCGTTTTGAGGGCCTGCGCACCATTGACGTGCAAGGTGCACCTCATGATTGTTTACTGTTGGTTTATGCCGAAAATTCGCGCCTGTTTCTGCCGGTTGAAAACCTCGAACTGCTTTCACGCTATGGTGCCGAAACCGAAGGCGTGCAACTTGATCGGCTCGGCGGCGGCGCATGGCAGGCAAAAAAAGCTAAACTCAAACAACGCATTAGAGAAATTGCTGGCGACCTGATCAAAACCGCAGCGGCGCGTGAATTGAAAGACGGTGACATTTTGGCCCCAGCCGAAGGTGCCTTTGATGAATTCTGCGCGAGATTCCCTTACGAAGAAACCGAGGATCAGCTCACCGCTATCGAAGCCGTACTTGAAGACTTACAAAAAGGCCGCCCAATGGACCGCCTGATTTGCGGTGATGTGGGCTTTGGCAAAACTGAAGTGGCGTTACGCGCCGCCTTTGTGGCGGCCTATGCAGGCAAGCAAGTGGCAGTGGTTGTGCCTACAACATTGTTAGCACGGCAACATTTCAAAACGTTCACCGAGCGGTTTAAAGGCCTGCCGTTACGCATCGCGCAAGCTTCACGATTGGTTCCGCGCAAGGAACTTTTAGAAAGCAAAAAGCAACTGGCCGAGGGCCAGATTGATATCATCATCGGCACACATGCCTTGCTCGCTGACAGCATCAAGTTCCGTGATTTGGGTTTGATGATTGTCGATGAGGAACAACACTTCGGCGTCAAACACAAAGAGCGTCTGAAACAAATGCGCGCCAATGTGCACGTCTTGACACTTTCGGCAACGCCAATCCCGCGCACCTTACAACTGGCTCTTTCTGGCATTCGTGAAATGTCGCTCATCACCACGCCACCGCTCGATCGTTTGGCGGTGCGCACTTACATCGCACCTTTTGATCCAGTGGTGATCCGTGAGCATCTGTTGCGTGAACATTTCCGTGGTGGCCAAAGCTTTTATGTTGTGCCGCGCATAACTGACCTCGATGAGATTGCCGAATTCTTGCGTGAGGCTGTGCCTGAAATTAAATTCCGCGCCGCCCATGGCCGCATGGCACCAACTGAACTCGAAGACATTATGACTGGATTTTATGACCGGGCCTTTGATGTGTTGCTTTCGACAACCATTGTTGAGTCGGGATTAGATATTTCTACCGCCAACACATTGGTTATTCACCGCGCTGATATGTTCGGTCTTGCTCAGCTCTATCAGTTGCGTGGCCGCGTGGGCCGTTCTAAGCAGCGCGCTTATGCACTGTTCACGACAGCAGCAGGCAAACAACTCACCGCTATGGCGGAACGACGTTTAAAGGTTCTGCAATCGCTCGACAGTTTGGGGGCAGGCTTCAATCTTGCCAGCCATGATTTGGATATTCGTGGCGCCGGCAATTTGCTGGGTGAAGAACAACATGGCAATATCCGTGAGGTGGGCTTTGAACTTTATCAATCCATGCTGGAAGATGAAGTGGCCGCCATGCGCGCAGGGGGACTGGAGCAATTGGCTGAAGGCCAATGGTCACCCACCATTAACATTGGCACCTCAGTGCTCATCCCAGAGTCCTATGTTAGCGATTTGCAGGCCAGACTTGGGCTCTATCGCCGTCTGTCTGATTTTGCCGAGCAAACCGATGTGGATGCATTTGCAGCGGAATTGCATGACCGGTTTGGCAAGCGGCCCGAGGAGGTGGATCACCTTTTGGATATTGTCTCTATCAAGCTGCTCTGCCGGAAGGCCAATGTGGAAAAGGTTGATGCCGGGCCGAAGGGGGCCACAATAGCTTTCCGCAAAGGCGTCTTCTCAAATCCACCCGCTTTAGTTCAGTGGATTTCAGGGCAGGGCACATTGGTAAAACTGCGGCCAGACATGAGCCTCGTGCTGCTGCGCGATTGGGCCGATGCCAAGGCGAGGCTTAGAGGCACAAGGTTGTTGTTGCAGAATTTAGTGAAACTAGCCGCTTAAGCTTTCGACGCAATATCTCTGATCGTCTGTACTAGAGTTTCCACTTCTTGCGCGCCGGAGATGCCATATTTATTATCGATGATAAAAGTTGGCACACCAGAAACACCAAGCTGATAAGCGTGTTCAACCTCTTCCATTACTTCGCGTTTATCCGTGTCCTGCGAAAGCAAAATCATAATCTCACGCCCATCCATGCCGACTGATGTGGCAATCTCGGCCAGCACTTTATGGTCGCCCACGTCTTTGCCATCGCGCCAATAAGCGCACAGCAATGCCTCTTTCATTTCGGCCTGCTTGTCGGGCACAAACTGCTTGGCCCAGCGGATCAAACGGTGCGCATCCAAAGTGTTAGGGGTGCGGGTGATTTTATCAAAATGATAAGGTACGCCGTCTTTTTTGCCGGCCTCTTCAAGCGGTCTATGCATGGCCTTCAAATCGCGATCACCAAATTTGCTGTGCATATAGGCTTTGCGGCTGAGGCCTTCAGGTGGAATGTTGGGATCAAGAAAGAAGGGGCGATATATCACCTCAACCTTAATTTCGGGAACCAAGGCTAACGCTTTGTCTAAGCGGCGTTTTCCGAGAAAGCACCAAGGACAAATAACATCTGAAATCATCTCAATTTTCACTTGGTGTCACTCCACAAAGTTGTTGCCTCAAAGCCAGTCAATGGTTGTTTATCGGGTGGCATAGAACCAATGCGCGCCCATCTTCCTACCCATTGATTAGGTGCAGATAGTGACACGAAATAAAAGCCAGAAGCCAGCAATCTGTCTTCCGCCCGCACTGAAGCTTCAAACTCTTCCTTGCTACGCGCCTGCACCATGGCCCCAATTGCTTGATCAACGCCTGCATCATGAATGCCGGCATAATTGCGCGTGCCTTGCTGTTCGCGGCCATACGAGCCAAAATATAACGTCTGCTCATTGCCCGGCGAAAGTGAATTGTAAATCGTTACGGGGATCATGTCATAATCATAAGCCGTTTGCAGTTGTTTGAACTGGGTATCATCCACCCGCTTCACTTCAACTTTGGCACCCATCAAAGCCAGTGAGCGTTGATAATGCAAAGCCAGTTTTTCTTGATCGGCATCTTGAACTGTGATGGTGAAAGCCAGTGCCTCACCCTTATCATTCTTCAAAACTCCATCAGCAACTTTCCAACCAGCCTGCGCCAACAAATCAGCCGCCTTCCGTAAGACTTTGCGGTCATGGCCACTGGCATTAGTGATTGGAAGCTTATAGGTGCCATCCAAAAAATCAGAACGTAAAGTTTTGGCGGCATCGCCCAACACAGTTAATTCTGCTGCATCCGCAGGCCTGCCCAGTGAAGACAGGGCTGAGCCTGAATAATAGCCATAGACCCTCGTGTTAAGGCCATTAAACAAATTGGCATTGGCCCATTCAAAATCAAAANNCGTATTAAACACAAAACCATAGGCCGGCGCTGGCGTTTGAGCGGTAAATGTTTCCAGCTTCACTTGGCCACTTTTGACCGCCGGAAAATCATAACCCGTTGACCAACGTGAAGGCTCTGACTCAATGCGAATATCAGCATCGCCTTTTTTGAACGCTTCGAAAACCGATGAGGCATCCTTGTACCAATCAAAGCGCAGGGTATCGAAATTCCACATGCCCCTATTGATGGGTAAATCCTTGCCCCAGTAATTAGGATCCTTTTTGAGTGTGATGCTTTCGCCTGGCTTGACATCGACCACCATATAAGGCCCGCTGGAAATTGCGGGTGAGAGTGATGAAGCCTCAAAATCCTTGCCCTGCCAATAGGTTTTTGAAAGTATCGGCATCAGGCCCACGATCAGTGGCAACTCGCGGTCCCCCTTGTCTTGAGTAAAAGTGATCGTCTGAGCATCAGGGGTTTCAATTTTCACAATCTTGGAAAAGTTGTTCTTGAAATTTGGTCGCCCATGATCGCGGAACGTTTCCATAGAAAATTGTACGTCTGCGGAAGTGATCGGCGTTCCATCTGAAAATTTTGCTTCAGGGCGCAATTTGAAAGTAAAAACCTGCCGGTCGTCTGTGACATCAATGCTTTGAGCGATCAATCCATAAAGTGTAAATGCCTCACCCCAATTGCGGCCCATCAGGCTTTCATAAACATAGGGTCTGATTGCCGAAGCCGGGTTGCCCTTCACGATATAGGGCTGAAGGCTGTCAAAGGTTCCAAAGATTGCTTGTTTCAGCACCCCGCCTTGCGGCGCATCGGCATTGGCATAAGGCAGGGATTTGAAATCCGCTGGCAAAGCCGGATCGCCATGCATGGCAATGGCATATTTGGGCTCGGCCCAAGCAGGGCAGGTGACATAACCCAATAGTTGCAAAGACATAATAACTGTGGCGATGCGAATCTTGCTCATGCCGTTTATACTAACCTCATAAGCCAACCTCTTGAAGGAGACTTCCATGGTCAAAGTGACCGGTCTTTCTGGTAATGAAATTTATTGCATGGCGCTGAAAGGCTATAGCGCTGGGGAACTTGTAGTGGGCAATAGTGTCAACTCCATGGGCTTTCTCGGCGGCATTGGCGCAGGGGTTCGCAATCTTCTCGGCGGAGAGGTTCCGCAAGTCACCCAAGCAATTGAGGAAGGACGTATCAATGCTTTCAACCGCATGGTCACTGAAGCCAAGCGTGAAGGTGCATCTGGCATTGCTGGCGTGTCGGGAGAATTGCGCAATTTTCAGGGTAGCACCGAGTTTCTTTTCGTAGGCTCATGTGTACATAATAATTCAGGCGGTGATGGCTTTTTTAGCAGCGCAGGCAGTGCCCAAGAACTTTATTGCCACATGGACGCTGGCTTCCAACCGATCTCACATGCTTTCGGTAACATTGCTTATTCGATGGGCGTTGGCGGAGGTTTCCTTGGTGCATTGAAAACCTTGGGGCGTGGTGAGATCAAAGAATATTCTGATGTGTTCAACCATACCCGACATCACGCGCTGGAGCGGATTGCAGCCCAAGCGCGCAATGACAAAGCCAATGCCGTAATTGGTATCCGCACCACTATTCTTCCATGGGCGGGTTTACATGAAATGGTAATGACCGGAACTGCGGCACGTAATTCTGCTTTACCCAGCACCGCTGATCAAAACCCAGTGACAAGTGATCTTACAGGTGAAGAGCTGTGGGCCATGGCCAATCTGGGCTATGCTCCGGTTAAACTTCTTATGTCCACGTCGATTTATTCGTTGGGATTTGTTGGTGGATTCATGGCAGCGTTTAAATCTTTCGCCAAAGGCGAGGTGAACGAATTGACCACCTTGATCCACGATGCCCGCGAAATTGCCATCGACCGCATCAAAACTGAGGCTGACGGCCTCGGTGCCGAGGATGTCGTTGGGGTGAAAACCTACATTCAAGAAATTGGATCAGGCCTGGTTGAATTTATGGCAATTGGCACCGCCATCACCAAACAAAAGGGCATGGCCACACTCAGCCAAGCGCTTCCGGTACATGCCATGGTGTCTGAAAAAGATACTTGGCTTGATGGCGACTTTGGCTTCTCCCTTGACCGTAAAACCTGAGCTTGCTCGTCCTAAGTCACCAGAATGTTAGAAAACTGCCAAGGGTCTTTGGTATCACCCTTTCGATCAAAAAACGTATCGAGTGAATCAAGTGGTGTCCAGTCAGTGAAATAACCATTCACATCGCCAAGGTAAGGCATTTGCACCTCAAGGCAGCGTTTGAAATCCATTTCATCGGCTTCAACAATCCCGGCCATGGGGTTTTCAATCGCCCAGATGACGCCAGCCAGAACTGCCGAAGTCACTTGCATGCCAGTTGCAGATTGATGCGGTGCGAGCTTGCGGGTTTGTTCCATGGTGAGTTCTGAACCATACCAATAAGCATTGCGCTTGTGCCCATAAAGCAAAACACCAAGCAGATCAGCGCCGTCAACAATCTCGTCCGGAGAAAGAATATGCTGCTGTTTTGGATGCTTTCCGCCATTGCCAAACAGTTCGTGCAGGCTGAGTACGGCATCATTGCACGGATGATACGCGTAGTGGCAAGTGGGTCGGTAAACGGGCCTGCCTTCTCTTTCTACGGTGTAATAGTCCGAGATCGATATTGCTTCATTGTGGGTGACAAGAAAACCATACTGGGGCCCGATATGTGGCACCCAAGAGCGCACGCGTGTGTTGCCACCAGCACTTTCAAGATAGATCGCGGCCTTTGTACCAAAGCGGTGACGACGGCCAATTTTGGGCAGCTTTTTCTCATGCGTCCCCCAGCCCAATTCAGCAGGCTGTTTGCCTTCTGAAATAAATCCTTCCACTGACCAGGTGTTGACGAAAGTGCCCAGCGGCTTTGGAATGTTGGTTTCTTGGGTATCACGTTCAGCAATGTGAATGCCTTGCACGCCCAATTTTCGCGCCAGCGCCGCCCAGCCTTCACGCGTCTTGGGCACTGGCGCCTTTTTGCGGCCTTCAGCGGCAAGGTTGAGCAAAGCTTGCTTGACCAGCCAAGACACCATTCCGGGGTTTGCCCCACAGCAGGAAACTGCGGTGGGCCCTTTGCCCAATTTGCGCTTGGTTGCCAGCATGCGTTCACGCAAAGCATAATTGGTGCGGCCTGAGTTGCTCACTTTGGTGTTATAATAAAAGCCAGGCCATGGCTCCAACACGGTATCAATGTAAAGTGCGCCGTGCTTGCGGGCCAGTTTCATCATCGACAGACTATCCACATCAACTGAAACATTCACGATCAAGGCTTGTCTATCGCCCTTCAAAAGCTTGGCCATTTCCTTGCGGTAGTTCGCTGGAGTTAAGCCAAGTTGTTTGAACTTAACGCCATAGAGCTCGGTCAGCGCTTCACCATCGTCTAATGGATCAATCACTGTGATCTGTGTTGGCGCGCATGCGATATGGCGCAAGATGAGTGGTAACGTGCCACGGCCGATAGAGCCAAATCCCACCATAACGATGGGCCCCCGCCATGCAGCATATTCCTCGTGTTGCGCCATTATCTACCCACTCCCAGATCAAAAAAAATTCCTTACTGATAAAGTCGTTCAATGCAAAGTGGCTTTTGCAGCCTTGCGCTGGCATTGTGGGGCGATGATTCGAGTTTGAAAGCATTAAGGTTCCATGGCCAAACCACCAAATAACGAAAATCTGTTCGGTAATCTGCAAGATGCGCCAAAGCCAACGCCCAAGCTCAGAGCCAAAGCGCGCGGCGAAGAGAGCTATACGGCTGCCGATATTGAGGTTCTTGAAGGCCTAGAACCAGTGCGCCGCAGGCCGGGTATGTATATCGGTGGCACCGATGAAAAAGCCATGCATCATCTTTTCTCTGAGGTGCTGGACAATGCGATGGACGAAGCTGTGGCTGGCCATGCCACTTGGATCGACGTTAATTACACCGCAGATGGCTATCTTGCCGTCACCGATAATGGCCGCGGCATGCCCGTTGATCCACATCCCAAGTTCAAGGATAAATCCGCCCTTGAAGTTATTATGACGGTGCTTCACGCCGGCGGTAAATTTGATAGTGGCGCTTATGAAACTTCCGGCGGCCTTCATGGTGTTGGCGTTTCAGTGGTCAACGCACTTTCCGAACATGTGATAGTGGAAGTGGCGCGCGGCCAGCAGCTTTACCGTCAAGAATTTCGGCGCGGCAAGCCGGACGGCAAATTACAAGAGCTGGGCAAAGTGTCTGGCCGTCGCGGCACAATGGTGAAGTTCAAACCAGATGAACAGATTTTCGGCAAAGGCAACACGCTTTTTAATCCCTCGCGCCTTTACAAAATGTCGCGTTCAAAATCTTATCTCTTCGGCGGCGTTGAAATCCGTTGGCATTGTGACAAAAGTCTAATCAAAGACAAAGATACACCAGATGAAGCTGTGCTTCACTTTCCAGGTGGACTCAAGGATTTCCTTGAAGAGAGTCTTGAAGGCCATACACGCGTGGTGGATGACATTTTTTCTGGTCGCGTGGAAAAGGATGGCAGTCATGGCACAGTTGAATGGGCTGTGGCTTGGTTTGGTGGCGATGATGGTTTCATGTCCTCATACTGCAATACCATTCCAACGCCGGATGGGGGCACGCACGAAACTGGCTTTCGCTATGCGCTGCTGCGTTCACTAAAAGATTATGCAGAACTTGCAGGCAATAAACGCGCTAATGTGATCACGGCTGATGATGTGATGGTGCAATCTGGCGCAATGCTTTCGGTCTTCATTCGCGATCCCGAATTTCAGGGCCAGACCAAAGACAAACTCGCTAGTTTAGAGGCCACTCGCATTGTTGAGCAGGCGGTGCGTGACCATTTTGATCATTGGCTATCTGGCCACCCAGCCCAAGCCGACAAGTTGCTTAGCTGGATCATTGATCGTGCCGAAGAACGCCTGCGCCGCCGCCAAGAAAAAGAGGTGGGGCGCAAAACTGCGGTTCGCAAATTGCGCCTTCCCGGCAAATTGGCGGATTGTTCGGCAACTTTGGCTGAAGGCTCTGAGTTATTTATCGTTGAAGGTGATTCCGCCGGTGGTTCGGCCAAACAAGCGCGCAATCGTGAAAACCAAGCGGTGCTTCCTTTGCGTGGTAAAATTCTTAATGTTGCCAACGCTGGCAAAGACAAGTTGACTGCCAACCAACAAATTGGCGATTTAGTTCAAGCCTTAGGCTGTGGAATGGGCACATCTTACCGCGAAGACGATCTGCGCTATGACAAGATCATCATCATGACGGATGCTGACGTGGACGGTGCACATATCGCCTCATTATTGATGACGTTCTTTTACCGCCAACTGCCTGAGGTGATTGAGCAAGGACATTTATATCTTGCTGTGCCGCCGCTTTTCCGCCTTACCCAAGGTGGCAAAACCCACTACGCACGAGATGAGGCAGAACGCGACAGGTTGCTGGAAACTTTGGGTGGACGATCTAAAATTGAAGTGGGTCGCTTCAAAGGACTGGGCGAGATGATGGCCGCCCAACTCAAAGAAACCACCATGGATCCTGCAAAACGTCTGCTATTGCGGGTAACCACAGTTGATGCCCAAAAGGCGGCCACGGCACTCACTGTGGAGCAGCTCATGGGAAACAAACCCGAAGAGCGCTTCAACTTTATCAGCCAACGCGCTCAGTTTGTTTCTGACGCCGGGCTTGATATCTAAGTCTTTGCTGGTGAATCCTTAGGCGCGAAGCAGTCTTTTAACGGGTTTGGCTGCTTTGATTGTGTCTAAAACCCGTCACAACTAGAGAATATCCGATTTGAATTCGATTCCCGTAATACCTATAATAGGCGGATGACAAAATCACCAACCAGGCGCGGCGATGATGGCGAAACCAACGTCATCACCCGCACCCGACCAAAAACTCAGAAGCCCACACCCTACAAGGTGCTTCTGTTAAATGATGACTACACACCCATGGAATTTGTGGTGCAGGTGTTGGAACAAATTTTCAACAAGGGCACAGAGGATGCTTACACCATCATGCTGCATGTTCACCAAAAGGGGGTGGGCATCTGCGGCGTCTATACTTTTGACGTAGCAGAAACCAAAGTTTCCCAAGTGATGGATTCGGCGCGTGAAAACGGCCACCCGCTGCAATGTACACTGGAACCAGCCTAAATTAACTTTGTGGATGGGGACTCCCCAAACCCCATTTGTTACCTATATAGTGCCCAAACAGGAGATGTGTTCACCGTGCCAAGCTTTTCCCGTAGTCTTGAAAAGGCCCTCCACCGCGCATTGTCGCTTGCTGCCCATCGTCGTCAGGAATTGGCCACGTTGGAACACCTTTTATTGTCTTTGACTGATGATGAAGATGCCCTTGGCGTGATGAAAGCTTGTGGTGTTGACGTTGAGGAGCTCAAAGACAGCCTCGAAGATTATATTGACAATGAACTCTCAAATCTTGTCACCGACAGCGTGAGCGAAGCCAAACCCACTGCATCATTCCAGCGCGTGATCCAACGCGCGGTGATTCATGTTCAATCGTCGGGTCGCGAGGAAGTTACCGGAGCCAATGTTCTGGTGGCCATTTTTGCTGAGCGCGAAAGCCATGCCGCTTACTTCCTGCAAGAACAGGACATGACACGTTATGACGCGGTGAATTTTATCTCGCATGGCATAGCCAAAACGCCAGGTGCTTCCACCTCTCGTGCAGTGCGCGGAACCGAAGAAGAGCGCGAAGCCACTGGCGAGGAACCACATTCCCCAGGGAAAACTGGCAAGCAAAAAGAATCCGCTTTGGATGCCTATTGCACTGACCTTAACAAAAAGGCCGGCGAAGGCAAAATTGATCCGCTGATTGGCCGGATGAATGAGGTTAATCGCACCATCCAAATCCTTTGCCGCCGCACCAAAAACAATCCATTGTTTGTGGGTGATCCAGGTGTTGGCAAAACCGCTATAGCTGAAGGCTTGGCTCGCAAGATCATCAAGGGCGAAGTGCC
>PLXI01000012.1 GCA_003151375.1 Hyphomicrobiales bacterium | reverse complement strand
ACCATGTCATCAGAAGAAGAACTGCGCGCTGCTGTTGAAGGTGTTGCCAATGTGGGCTTGCCGATTGTCACAACCATGAGCTTTGACACCAACGGCCGCACCATGATGGGCATAACACCTGCGGCCTTTGGCAAATTGGCAGGTGAGTTGAAAGCAACACCTGTAGCCATTGGTGCTAACTGCGGCACGGGCGCATCTGAATTGGTCGCAACTGTGATGGGCATTACCGCTTCACGGCCAGATGCTTTTGTCGTGGCCAAAGGTAACTGTGGTATTCCACAATATCATGATGGCCATATTCATTACACCGGAACGCCAGCATTGATGGCTGATTATGCCCGCATCGCCTTGGATGCTGGGGCCAAAATCATCGGCGGCTGCTGTGGCACAAGCCCCGAACATTTGGCTGCGATGCGCAAAGCGCTTGAAGGCCATAAAAAGGGTGTGAGGCCCACGATTGAAATGGTTGAGCAAAAGCTAGGCGAGGTTTCTGCTCTGGCCAAGGGTATCGATCAGGCCGCTGAAGGTGCTGCAAAGCGGGAGCGGCGGCGGAGTTAAGCCGCCAGCTTCAACTTCTCTCGCCATTCGCGCGCCACCATCATAATGATGAAAACATCAAAGCCTGCGATCATCAAAATTCCCAAATGGCGGTGAATAATGTATTCCGTCAATTCATAGATCACAAAAATTGCGAGGCCGAGCAGGCCAAGTGGATAAGCCAATGGTTTTCCTGATAGCAGGCCCGCAACGATTGCGATTTTGAGCCCGCCATGTAGCAGCAGATAGATGAGCACAAACAACCTCGCATCCAGCGGTAATCCACTGATGAGATGCTGGACAAACTCCGTTTTGCGATCCCCCGGATCAGCAAATATCCGCAACTCTAATATCCAATGGGTGAGGGAGTGTATCTGATCAAGCGAGACAAAATAAATTGCCAATCCACAAAGCACCTCGAGCACTGCGAAGAAGAGCTTCAAAGCTAAACTTAGGAGATAGACGTCGTGGCTGGCGCGACTGATCATCGACTATAAAAACTCCGCCACCAGTTTTGGCTGGCCCAGCATGAAGCAATCACAAACCAATTGCAGTGGCGCTGCATCCACGTCGCTTTTTCGATCTTTGAGCAATTTGGCGAAATGTTTGTAGATCAGTTCATATTCCTCCATTGGCGCTTCGAGGATAGTCTTGCCATTTATCTCCAACACCGTGCCACCTTTGAGAAGGTTGAGTTTCATGCCATCTTGCGTGGTCATTTCAATCTTCCAAGTTTGTTCACCGGTTTGACGCCAATCAAAATCCGCGCTCATATCTGAAGCCAAACCATCGCCGTGTTTGAATTTAATCTGCGCGGCAATGGGCGTTGCTTTATTGGCTGGCGTTTCAAGCACAGCGCTTTGCACAAATAATTCCTGCGGCATGATGCGTGTGAGAATGGAAAGCGCATTGATGCCCGGATCAAAAACACCAAAGCCACCAGCTTGCCAAATCCATTCTTGGCCGGGGTGCCAATGGCGCACATCTTCGCGCCATGTAATCTTCAACTGCGTAACGCGTTTGCCCTTGAGCCGCACCCGGGCTTCTTCAACCGCCGCGTTCATGCGGCTATGCCATGTGGCATAAAGCACGCGCTTTTGCTTGCGCGCAAATGCTTGCATGGCGAACAGTTCGCCCATTGTGGGCGTTGGTGGCTTTTCAATCAACACATCAAGCCCGGCCTTCAAAGCCTCGATCGCCATTTGCAGGCGCACCGAGGGCGGTGTGCAAATTGCCAAGCAATCCAGCTTTATTTTGCTGGCCAATAACTCACTTAACGAAGTGAAATGTGGCACATCTTTCAGACTGGCATTGCGGCTGACACCGGCCACCAGCTTGAACTTTTTGTTCTTGGTGATGGCAGGAATGTGCTGGTCCATGGCAATTTTGCCCAGGCCGATAATAGCTATTTTATAGGTCATATTTGGCTCATTTAAGGATAGTTTTCAAATTTGCAAGCAAGGTTTCCACTTCAGCCGACGTGTTGTAATGGGCTGGGCCCACACGCAACACCCCGCCTTTATGAGCCAGCCCCATGCGGGCAATGGGTTCTAAGGCATAGTTATGGCCTGACCAGACAAAGATATTCTGTGCTGCAAGATGCGCGGCGATTGTGTCAGGAATAACGCCATCAACTGTGAATGACACAGTAGGTACACGGCGGTGAATAGCATTGGCTGATGCAATGCCCCTCATTGTGAGGCCTTTGAACTTCTTCAGTCCTTCAATCAGTTGCAAAGTCAGCGCATGTTCATGAGTGGTCACCGCCTGCCAGCCGGAAATGATGCGCGCCCGGCGTGTGGCACCTTCGCCCAAGCCAGCAATGTAATCCACAGCGGCCGCACACCCCGCCATGCCCTCATGGGATTGCGTGCCAGTTTCAAACTTATGTCCCAAATCACCGTCAGAAACCGCGCGCACTTTATAGGCGAAAGTTTCAGCCAACAGATCTTTTCGCGCCCACAAAATACCTTGGTGCGGGCCAAACCATTTGTAAGCTGATGAAACCACCACATCAGCCCCGAGCGCCTGCACATCCAATGGCAAATGCGGCGCATATTGCACAGCGTCCAGATAAACCAGCGCCCCAACTGCCTTTGCTTGTTTGGTGAAACTGGCCACATCATGTACCGTGCCAGTGCAGTTTGAGGCCATGCCCATGGCTAGAAGGCGGGTTTTGTCGCTGAGCACTTTAAGCAAAGCATCATCGGCAAATTCATAAGTGCCTGGATCAAAGTCCAGCCATTTTACAATCAGGCCCTTATCCTGTGCCAAAAGCAGCCAAGGTGCCACATTGGCATCATGATCCATCCGGCTAAGGATAATTTCATCGCCCGCCTTCAGCTGCCGCCCCAAACAGCGCGAAAAATGCAAAGTCAGCGATGTCATGTTCTGGCCAAACACAATTTCATCAGGCGAAGCCGCATTATAAAAATCAGCCAGTGCCACATGCGCCTCATGCACCAGCTTATCAGCCGCCTTCGTGGTTGTGAAATATCCACCCAGATTGGCATTCTTGCTGGCTAAAACGTCTACCATGGCATCAATCACAACTTGCGGAACTTGCGTGCCTGCCGGGTTGTCGAGGTAGATGCGTTG
>PLXI01000093.1 GCA_003151375.1 Hyphomicrobiales bacterium | reverse complement strand
TCGCGCGCGAGCAGGCGCAGCGGCAATCCGATCATGCCCGACTTGTGCGCCAGCATGCGGTCGATGGCGAAATGGGTTTTGCCGGTGTTGGTGGGGCCCAGAATGGCAGTGACGGGGCGTTGACTGGGCATGGTTGATTATTTGGAGTTGGCGGGGCGGCAGGTCAAGGCATTAGAAATGTGCGACTATGGTACAGGTGTGAAAGGAATGGATTCAAAGGCGAACATTTCGGGCCCGAATCGCTGTTGGGAACAGATTCAGCTTTTGTTCCTTAGGAAAACGTGGCTTTGCCTGTGGATAAGTTTTGGCCAGAAGCTTCACCAATGCCCAAATTTCACTCTGCGACGTTAACCTTTTGGCTCCAAGTTAATGAGGTGTTGTTGACATGAGTGCAGTGTCGCGCCTGAACTTAACCAAGCGTTCTATAGCAGAACGCAAGGTGCACGAATCGCTGATCCGCTGATGTTCGTGGCTTGTTCACGCCATAGGTGGTGGGAAATGCTAATGGTGGCGCAAGAAAGGTGGGCAGCTTCGGCCAACTTACGAGGTAACTGCCTAGTGGCGTTAACTGGCTGTGCCAGAGTAGGAATTCGCCTTGCTCGCCCGGGGTTTTGCGGCGCGCTTGACATTGCGGCGCACGCGCCCTATCCACCGCGCAACAAGGCCGGGACCATCGTTTCCGGCTGTATTTATTATGGAGTTTCGACATGTCGCGTCGTTGTGAATTGACTGGTAAGGGCCCGCTTAAGGGCAACAAAGTGTCTCATGCCAATAACAAAACCCGCACGCGCTTTTTGCCTAATCTGTGCGAAGTGAGCTTGATGAGCGATGTGATGGGCCTGTCTTACAACCTGCGCATTTCGGCCATCGCGCTCAAAAGTGTGGAACACGCTGGCGGGCTTGATGCTTTCCTACTGAAGGCCAGGACCGAAAAGATGTCAGACAAGGTTGCAAAGCTGAAGCGCACGATTGCCAAGAAAGTGGAAGCCCAGAAGGCTGCCTAACTTTTTCACCGTTCAAATTCAAAAGCCGCTCACATTTGAGCGGCTTTTTTGTTATGTGAAACTATGACGAAAAGCCCAGGTCGCCACAATAACAACGCCCCACGCGATGGAAGCCCGCGGGTGCATTCATCTGCTGAATTGCGCGATTGTGTATTGGGCCAATTTACAGACGTGGCCCCGCGCGTGGTGATGGCGGAATGCAAACTTGGTGATTATTCTTATCTGTCGCGCAATGCGGAAGCCATTTACGCAGACATTGGGAAGTTCTGCTGCATTGCAGCCAGCGTGCGGATCAATGCGGTCAATCATCCGATGCACCGTGTGTCGCAACACAACATCACCTATCGGCCGAACGAGTATTTCCTTTTCGCCAAGGTGGATAAGGAATTTCGCGAATGGCGACGCGATGCGCAAGTCATCATTGGCAATGATGTGTGGATCGGTCATGGGGCTATCGTATTGCCGGGTGTGAAGATCGGCCATGGCGCGGTAGTTGCCGCTGGCGCTGTGGTAACCAAAGATGTAGAGCCTTATGCCGTTGTCGGCGGCGTTCCGGCCAAACGCATCAAGTGGCGCTTTCCAAAAAAAATCCGTAACGGGCTGATCGCGCTGGCATGGTGGGATTGGGATCACGAGAAATTGGCCACGGCAGTGGATGACATGCGCAAACTCTCACCCAAAGATTTTATCACCAAGTGGCGCCCCAAGGCCGCAATGTTTCACGAAGTGAAATAGCTCAAGCGCGTAGTATTTTGCGAGGGACTTCGAGTTTATCATCGAAGAGTTCAGCCAATTTCTCTGTCATTGCGCCACCAAGTTCTTCAGCATCAATGATGGTGACGGCGCGTTGGTAATAACGCGTCACATCATGGCCAATGCCAATAGCAATGAGTTCAATGGGTGAACGGCCCTCAATGTCGGTAATCACTTGGCGCAAATGCCGCTCAAGATAATTGCCACTGTTAACGCTTAGCGTTGAATCATCCACGGGTGCTCCATCCGAAATCACCATCAGAATGCGGCGTTGTTCGGGCCTGCCCAGCAAGCGGTTATGGGCCCAGATCAGTGCTTCACCATCAATGTTTTCTTTGAGCAGACCTTCGCGCATCATCAATCCAAGATTTTTGCGTGCTCTGCGCCACGGCTGGTCAGCCGATTTGTAAATGATGTGGCGCAGATCATTGAGCCTGCCCGGATTTGCAGGCTTGCCTTCACCCAACCATTTCTCACGCGCTTGGCCGCCTTTCCAAGCCTTGGTCGTAAAGCCTAGAATTTCAACCTTCACGCCGCAACGTTCCAACGTGCGCGCCAGAATATCAGCGCAAGTAGCGGCAACCGTGATGGGGCGACCACGCATAGAGCCAGAGTTATCCAACAGCAGCGTCACCACCGTGTCGCGGAATTTGGTATCTTGCTCTTGTTTGAATGACAACGCATGCAGCGGATCGGTGATAACACGCGTGAGGCGCGCTGCATCCAGCACGCCTTCTTCCAAATCAAAATCCCACGACCGGTTTTGCTTTGCCATCAGGCGGCGTTGCAGACGATTGGCAAGACGCGCCACCACGCCTTGCAAATTGGCCAGTTGTTTGTCGAGATAGGCGCGAAGCCGGGTTAGCTCATCAGCGTCACACAGATCATCGGCCTCAACCACTTCATCAAATTGGTTGGCATAAACGCGGTAAAAATCTTCATTGGAAAGTGATGAGAATGGCAGTTGTGGGCGCCATGGTTCCTCACCATCATCCATTTCCTCGCCATCAAGATCATCGGCCGATTCATCTGATTGGGTGGGCTGAGCCTCCATGTCAGAGGTTTCAGTTTCGCCCTCAGAACTTTCCATCTCCTCGGTGGACTGCTGGCTTTCTTGATCTTCGCCTTGAGGTGTTTCAGATTTTTCGCCGGAGTCTTCTGTTGGTTCCTGCTCCTCATTATCGTCGGCCTGATCCGGGTCTTCGCCCAGTTCATCACCCATCTCTAATGCGGCGATCAAATCGCGCGATAGTTTGGCATAGGCTTTCTGGTCATGCAGTGCCGATTCTAACGTTTGTAACTTGGTGGCGGCGCGGGCCTCAACCCAATCACGCCACAGATCAACATATGGCTTGGCGGCGGCAGGAGGCGCAGCACCGGTAAGTTTTTCACGCAGGATAAGGCCTATAGCCTCTTCCATGGGCGTATCTTTGCGGTTGTTGGATGGGCGATTGATGACGAGCTTGCCATAGCGATCGTCGATCATCGCCGTAAGATTACTGGCAACACCTGGCATTGCGCGCGCACCTATCGCCTCAATACGCGCCTGCTCAGCTGCATCGAAAACCGCGCGGGCATTTTTGCCCTGTGGCAGATAATGACCATGAACGGCGTCAGAATGATTGGCCAGCCGCAAGGTGAAACTATCGGCCAGCCCACGCGTGACGGCGATTTCACTGGCTGTGGCCGCGCCTGTAACCTGTGGCAAGCGCACTTTGTGCCCGGTCAGTTGGGCTTGGTCATTGCCGAAGGAAACCGCAAGTTCGGGGTCAAGCGCCATGGACTTCATGGCGGTGCTGAGCACATCCTTGAAGCGTTCGGCCCGATCTTCCTTCGCGGCCATCAGGCTCTCACGCGATCTGTATGCGCGAAGCCGATTCCGGCAGTTCTTCACCGAAGCAGCGCTGATAGAACTCGG
>PLXI01000134.1 GCA_003151375.1 Hyphomicrobiales bacterium | reverse complement strand
GAGGCGTCGATCTCGCCCTTGCGCAACCGGTCGCCGGAGACGCCTGAGGCCTCGGCCAGCAGGCGCATGGCCAGCTGTTCGGCCGACATTTCCAGGGAGAAGAAGGCGACGACGCCGCCGTCTTTCACCTGCATGGAACCATCAGGTTGATATTCAGCGCGATAGTTCTTGGCTACGTGGTAGGCGATGTTGGTGGCGAGAGCTGTTTTGCCCATGGCCGGACGGCCTGCTAAGATGATTAGATCTGAGCGCTGCAGTCCGCCCATCTTCTCGTCTAAATCAGTGAGCCCGCAAGAAATACCGGACAAATGGCTTTAACGTTGCTTGGCAGCTGTAGCCATATCTATCGCCGCAGCCAGAGCGCGGCCGAAAGCCTGAAAGCCTTTGCCGAATTTATCAGTTTCAGCCAGGCCGTATAGTGCTTGCTCAGTTTTTTCGATCAGGTCTTTGGCATTGGTTTCAATGTCGGGCTGATAGGCCTCATTCACCACTTCGGTGCCGATAGAAATCAATTTGCGGCGCTGGGCCAATTCATGAATGGTGCGGCCATATTCTTCGGCATTGATTATGGTGGTGGCCGAAGCAGCCAACCTTGCAAGATAAGCTGGGCCGCCAATTTCCTTTAAGCTTTGGTCATTCTCAAAATGGGTTTTAAGCGTGACGGCTGATGCAAGCTTGCCCATACGAATAAGCGTGGTGGCCGCCTCATAAATGCGGGCATGAACGGCTTCAGCGAAATGTTCCGGCCCCAGGAATTGCGACACACGGTCTGCGGCCTCATTGTTGGAGAGTATGGCGCCGAGCAGCGCCTGCTCTGCCTCAAGGTTTTGTGGCGGATTGCGGGAGGGTTCATCAGGCGCATCAACGGCGCGAAGGGCGGGCATGGACATGGTGACATCATAGGCAAGAAGATGGCTTTAATCAGCATGAGGGCAAACTTTTGCCCGCTATTCACAGCCGCAATAAATAGTCTTTTATGCCGCGAGAGTTTCCTTGAGGACGTCCAGCGCCAAATACATTTTGAAACTCGCGCCGTCCCCCTCAGTTGAGGAAACCTCAAGCTTTCCACCATGTTGCTCGGCAATTTGCACCACTGCAGGCAGACCAAGACCAGTGCCGAAGCCCTTGGTTGTAAACAAGGGTTCAAAGATACGCTTCATATTTTCCGGCGCAATTCCCGGGCCATTGTCCTTGACGGTGATGGTGGCGAAGCCGTTTTCGATTCGAGTTGTTATGCAAATTTGCGGTTGCACCTTTTCCGCCGCCAACATGGCGTCGGCACCGTTATTGATAAGGTTCATCATCGCGCGACGCATGCGCGTGGGATCAAACGAAACCAAGCGGTCTCCAATGCCAAGATCACAAATAAAGTTCACTTTGGTGGAAACGTGTTCCACCTCTTCGTTCAACATGTCAGAAAGCCATGTGTCGAGATCACCAACCGCCGCATCGATTTTTTTGGTGCGAGAGTAATCCAGAAGCTGGGATATGATTTTATCACAACGCGCAACGCCAATATTGATGCGTTGCACTTGCGTGGTGATAGCAGCGTCGCTTGCGCCGATTTTTTTGCCAATGATAAAAGCCGAGGTTCTTATGGCACCCATCGGGTTGCGAATTTCATGTGCGATAGTTGCTGTTAACTGGCCCAATTGTTCAAAGCGTGATTTGCGCAGCAATTCAGTTTGAGCCTGTTCAAGCTCATTAACTTTTGAAGCCAAATTGACGTTGAGCCCTGCAATTTCGTCGTTCATGTGCTGGCTTTGAAGCCGCTCGGCTTCGGATTTTTGCAACGCTGCATGCAAATCACGCGTTGTCTTTGAACTGTGGCGATAGATCGTATAAGAAATCACAACCCCAAATAAAGTTATAAGCAGACCAACCGCCGAAACAATTCCGATCTTAATCAACATTGATCTTAGGCGTTGGGCTAGGCTTTCGTTGATCTTCTGCGCCACAATGCTGAAAAATGTGTCGTAAGCAGTGCCGGAGTGAGAGAGTTGCGCTGTCGTGAGAAGGTCACTTACATCGCTCAATGCCTTCGCGTGGTCGGGGTTGGATGTCAGAATATTCAACATCGTGAAGCTTCTATTGCGAAACGGCATAAGTGCTAGCTTGATATCTTGGTAATCCTGCGTGAAGGCATCTTTGCAATCACACGAATTGACCAAGTCCTCAGCAGCGCCATCCAAATTGTTGGTGGCAGCACCCAATTGTGCCGCCAGGAGAACGGGGGTCAATTCATCACTATTCTCATCATGTGAGGGGCCAACAGCAGATCTGGCTAAACCAGTTGCAATGGCAAAATGTTGCAAGGCCTCTGGTGCGCGCACAAAACCAGCAGACACCAGATAGGAAGTGCGCTGATCGCTATCGAGGATGAGCCCCGATTTGGTGACGATTTCAGATTGCAACTTTTTAAGTGCCTGAAATTTTTGCTCGCCAGGCAATCTGCCAAAGTCGTTATCAATGACGACACCAAAATCGCTGGCAATTTCATTCAATCGGGTGCGACCACCTTTGTAAGCGCGAAACACCTCGTCATTCAACAGGGAGGCAAGTTCCATTCCGCGCTGTTCATTTTTAATTTTTTTGACATCGACGAAAGCGGCGCTGAGATAGCTGACCCACAAGTAAAGCATTGGCAATAAAAGGCAGCAGGCGAACATAACAGCCCTGTTTCGCAACTGCAGCAACGTAATTTCAGCCATGTCCACCCTCAAGTCGTTTCAACTGGGTGTAAAAGCTATTCGTAAAGAAAAAATAAACCTTGTTGTGAAGGTTTGTAAAGTCGACATAAAAAATCCCACAAAGCATGCGCCTTGCGGGATTTCCAATTCGTTAGAC
>PLXI01000217.1 GCA_003151375.1 Hyphomicrobiales bacterium | reverse complement strand
GCAATCGTACCATCGCCCTGCCATGCGCCATGATGCGGTTGCTTGCATCCACTGCGGTCAATTCACGCAATAATTCTTGTGCCTGCGCGAAAGCCCCCGCAGGTGGCAACTCAATGAAGGGCAATCCATCGGAAGCTGTAACACCCCAAGCCGCCAATTCCAGCACGAGCGAAGAAAGCTCCGCAGTTCTAATCTCCGGCTCATCATGCGGTGCCAATGCGCGCATTTCTTCTTCCGGCCACAGGCGGTAACACCGCCCCGGCCCCAAGCGCCCCGCACGGCCTTTGCGTTGTTCAGCTGAAGCGGCAGAAACGCGGATCGTTTCCAGCCCAGTCATGCCGGATGCGGGATCAAAACGCGGACTGCGCTTGAAACCGCAGTCAACCACGGCTTCAATGCCATCAATGGTGAGTGATGTTTCAGCAATCGTGGTAGCCAAAACAATTTTGCGACGACCTGCGGGCGAAGGCTTAATCGCTAAATCTTGGTCTTCCAAAGCCATCGCGCCATAAAGTGGGCGAATATCGGTGGCTACCAAATCAGCGGCTTGTAATTCAGATGCAACCCGTCTGATTTCACTTTCCCCGGGCAAGAACACGAGAAGCGAACCTTTCACCTCGCGCGCTGCGCGTAAACAGGCGCGCGTGGTATCGGAAACAATGCTCTGTTTGCTGGCCTTATCTAGATAATAAGTTTCAACAGAAAACATCCGCCCTTGCGACTTGATCTCAGGCGCGTCACTAAATTGCGCGCGCAAAGCCTGCACATCCAAAGTGGCAGACATTACCAGGATTTTCAGATCAGGTCTGAGCCCGCGCTGCACATCAAGACAAAGCGCCAAGGCCAAATCGCCGTCGAGTGAACGCTCATGAAATTCATCAAAGATCACCAGCGCCGTATCTGACAATTCCGGATCCGACTGAAGCCTGCGCGTCAGCATACCCTCGGTGACAACTTCGATGCGCGTTGCAGCTGAAACCTTACGCTCCATGCGCACGGCATAGCCAATAGTCTGCCCCACTTTCTCGCCCAAAGTTTCGGCCATGCGTGAGGCAGCTGCGCGTGCCGCCAAACGCCGTGGCTCCAACATCACAATCTTTTTCCCAACAGTCCAAGCTTCAGCCAACAGAGCCAAAGGCACACGCGTAGTTTTGCCAGCACCTGGTTCAGCCACCAGAATCGCAGAAGGTCGCGTAGCAAGCGCAGCCTTCAAGTCTGGAATAACGTCATCGATGGGAAATTTCATAGCATCTCTTTAGCCCATGGCGGATCAGCGCCGGGGCGAGAAACTGTCACTGCGGCCGCCTTCATAGCATAAAATGCCGCCGCCTTCAGTGCTTCGTCGTCAATCGTGGCAAGAGCAGCTTTGTTCAAATGGCCAGCTTCACTCAGCGCAAACAGCAAACCCGCGGTAAATGTATCACCTGCGCCCACTGTGTCTGCCACTTTCACATTCGGTGCCAAAGCCTCAAAGCCAAACCGCTTGGTATAAACCACACAGCCCTCACCACCTTTGGTGATGGCAATAATCTTTGCACCTTTTTTGAGCCAAGCCCGGGCTGCCTTTTCCAAGTTGGTTGAACCCGTCATCCATTTCACATCTTCATCTGAAATCTTTACGATGTCACAAAGTGCAATCATCCGGTTGAGACGCTGCAAATGTTTCGCCTTATCTTTGATGAGTGTCGGGCGGATATTGGGGTCAAGCGAAATCACCCGCATCTTGGCCTCACGCTTCATCAGTGCCTCATAGGTTGAGCCGCAAGGCTCTGCGATCAGGCTAATCGAACCGAAATGTAATGTTGAGACAGCGCGTGATAGTTTGGGTAAATCTGCTTTCACCAGCATGCGGCCGGCAGATGCGTCATCGATAAATGAATAAAGCGCGTGACCGTCAACCAACTTCACCATCGCCAAAGTGGTGTGCAACGGCTTGGTGCGCAAAAACCGAGGTGAGACGAGCGAAGCTTTAAGGCCAGCGCGTAAATTGTCACCGAAAAAGTCGCTCGATATCCCTGCAAACAGCCCAACCTTGTGGCCTAAGCGCCCCAATGCAATTGCGGTATTATAGACCGAGCCGCCGTTTATGGGCTGAAATACATCTTCACCATCAGCCAGCTTACGCGGCAGACAATCAATTAGGGCTTCACCGCAGCATACAATCATCTCACAATGCCTTCAGTACGTTTTGTCTGTTTAGTTGCAACTGTCATAACGGCGGTGTAAGCGTCCGCCAACTGAATTATGATGTACGCACCTCTTTTTTGGAGTGACAACGTGGCAACTCGCATTGTTCAAGTAGAACCTTTTGATCTGGTTGTTTTTGGTGCGACGGGCGATCTCTCGCAGCGCAAAATTTTACCTGCGCTTTATCACCGTGATCAGCAGGAACAATTGCCGCCAGAAGCGCGCCTTATCGGCACTTCGCGCCGTGCCATGAGTGATGAAGAATTCCGCAGCTTTGCCCGTGCGGCAATCGAAAAATTTGTAGAACCCGAATTTCGGACGCCAGCGGTGGTAGATCGATTTATTGCACGCTTATCTTATGTCCAAGCCGAGGCCTCACAAGAAGAAGGCTGGCCAATGCTAGAAAAAGCTTTGTCTTCAGGCAAAGATCACGCGCGCATATTCTATCTCGCAGTTGGACCAGATCTCTTTGGCCCAATCTGTGAACGCGTGGGCAGACACGGATTAGTTACGCCACTGTCGCGCGTAGTCGTGGAAAAGCCAGTGGGCAGGGATGGTGCCTCGGCTGATGCTTTGAATGATGCTATTGGCAAAGTTTTTCCTGAACCCTCAATTTACCGCATTGACCATTACCTTGGCAAAGAAACCGTGCAAAATCTCATGGCACTGCGCTTTGCCAATGCATTGTTTGAGCCGTTGTGGAACGGCAGCCACATCGATCATGTACAAATCACCGTTGCCGAAACCCTAGGCGTTGAAGGCCGCGCCGGATATTATGATACGTCAGGCGCTATCCGCGATATGGTGCAAAACCACATTCTGCAACTTGTTTGTCTTGTGGCAATGGAGCCTCCGTCTTCCATGGAAGCCGATGCCGTGCGCGATGAAAAGTTGAAGGTTTTGAAATCATTAAAACCGCTCACGAACACAGACTTTGAGAACCACGTTGTGCGCGGACAATATGGAGCAGGCTCATCCGCAGAAGGTGCAGTGAATAGTTATCTTTCGGATCTGGGAAATTCTGATTCAAAAACCGAAACCTTCGTGGCGTTGAAAGCTGAGATTGGCAATTGGCGCTGGAGCAATGTGCCATTTTACTTGCGCACAGGTAAACGCCTTCCACAACGCAGTTCGGAAATCGTAATTCAGTTTAAAAATGTGCCGTACAATGTGTTTATGCAAACGACAGGGCATCTTCAGCCAAACCGACTTGTCATCCGCTTGCAACCGGACGAGGGCGTGAAGCTCTGGCTTTCGGTCAAAGAACCAGGCCCAGGCAGCTTACGCTTTAAATATGTGCCTTTGGACATGAATTTCGCTGAAGCCTTCACCAAGCGCCAACCAGAAGCCTATGAACGCCTTATCATGGATGTGGTGCGCGGCGATCAAACCCTGTTCATGCGCCGCGATGAAGTGGCAGCCGCTTGGCGCTTCATTGATCCGATTCTGGATTACTGGAAAGAAAATGTTGACGACCTCAAACTCTATCAATCAGGAACTTGGGGCCCTACGGCGGCCGTTGCATTGATCGAGCGCGATGGCCGCACTTGGTATGAAGCCCCACAACAGTGATTGTGGCGCGCAATAATTTTTCTACAGCTGAAAGTCTGGCGCAGCGCTTAAGCGTTAATGTGGGCAGCAGTTTGCGCCAAGCGATTGCCGGAAGTGGCAAGGCCGTCCTTGCGGTTTCCGGTGGAACCACACCGCAGAAGTTCTTCGCGCATTTATCGCAGCAGAAAATAAATTGGTCGCAAGTTACCATCACTTTGATTGATGAGCGGCAAGTGGATGAGACATCACCGCGCTCCAATGCAGCTCTTGTAAAAGCTGTTTTGATGCAAAATGAAGCCGCTGCGGCCTTTTTCGTGCCGCTGTATCAAAATCCTGCTGCAGCTGATTTATCAAACTTTGACGTGGCCATTCTAGGCATGGGCGATGATGGCCACACGGCCTCTCTCTTCCCGGGTGGGGATACTTTAAGCCAAGCCCTGTCAGACTCTGCTCCGCCTCTGATGGCTATTTCAGCTCCCGGCGCAGGTGAGCCACGCATTACTTTTTCATTGCAAAAAATTCTCAGCAGTCGTGAAATTATTCTCCACATTCAAGGAGTCGACAAAGCCGCAACACTAGAAAAAGCCTTAGGCCAAGGCGATGTTTTAGAAATGCCAGTGCGCGCTGTGTTGCGCTCATCCAAACAAGTTGAAGTTTACTGGTGTCCGTGAGGTCTTAAATGTCTGTACAAAAATCCATTGCGTCCGTCACTGAAGCCATCACCAAGCGTTCCGCTGAACGCCGCGCGCGTTATCTCGCCAAAATCGCCAAGGCCTTTGATGACAAGCCTAAGCGCAAGTCCCTCGGTTGCGCCAATCTCGCGCATGGCTTTGCAGCTTGTGAGCCTCATGATAAAGCTCAACTGCGCTCTGGTGATGGACCAAACCTCGGCATTATCACCAGCTTCAATGACATGCTTTCAGCCCATCAGCCCTTTGAGCGCTATCCTGATCTCATTCGCGCAGCAGCGCGTGAAGTGGGCGGCACGGCGCAAGTGGCAGGCGGGGTGCCAGCCATGTGTGATGGTGTTACACAAGGTGAAATTGGCATGGAACTTTCATTGTTTTCGCGCGACATCATCGCCATGTCCACCGCAGTTGCCCTCTCGCATCAAATGTTTGATGCCGCAGTCTATCTGGGAGTCTGTGACAAAATTGTGCCGGGCCTTATCATTGGCGCTCTGACCTTTGGTCACTTGCCCTCTGTTTTCATTCCGGCAGGGCCGATGACAACCGGCCTCTCAAATGATGAGAAATCCAAAATCCGTATGCTCTATGCGCAAGGCAAAGTGGGTCGCGCTGAATTGCTGGAGGCAGAGGCGCAGGCCTATCATGGGCCGGGTACTTGCACATTTTATGGCACGGCAAATTCCAACCAAATGTTGATGGAGATTATGGGTCTGCATCTGCCGGGTACCACTTTCGTAAACCCCGGCACTGCGCTGCGTGATGAAATCACCAAGGCTTCGGCCAAGCAGGCATTGTCTATTTCGACACTTGGCAATCGCTGCACACCTATCGGCAAAATCTATGACGAGAAGGCCGTGGTGAACGGCGTTGTGGGCCTGTTGGCTACGGGTGGCTCAACCAATCATACCATGCATCTTATTGCCATGGCGGCCGCTGCGGGTATTCATCTCACCTGGGATGATATTGCTGATTTGAGCGCTGTCGTACCACTGCTCACCCGTATTTATCCCAATGGCAAAGCTGACGTAAACCACTTCCACGCTGCTGGCGGCATGGGCGTTTTAATCGGCGGCCTATTAAAAGCCGGCCTGCTGCATGAAGATGTGCACACCATTATGGGTCAAGGACTTTCGGCTTACGTGAAAGAGCCAGCGCTCAACAATGGTGAACTCAGCTGGAAGCCTGCTGAACAAAAATCACGAGACATTACAGTTCTTCGCGGGCCAGAAGATCCATTCCAAACCACAGGTGGCCTTAACGTTCTTGAAGGCCCCTTGGGCCGAGCTGTCATCAAGTCATCCTCGATTCCCGCAGACCGCTATGTGATCGAAGCGCCCGCACGCGTCTTCCATTCGCAGGAAGAATTGTCGGAGGCCTTCAAACGTGGAGAGATGCATAAAGACGTGGTGGCCGTGGTGCGTTTCCAAGGCCCCAAGGCCAACGGCATGCCAGAGCTTCATCGCATGACACCACCGCTGGCCGTGTTGCAAGATTTGGGTTTCCGCGTGGCACTTATCACCGATGGGCGCATGTCTGGCGCTTCAGGCAAAATTCCCGCGGCTATTCATATAACTCCTGAGGCGGCAGATGGTGGCCCCATTGCCAAGCTGCGCGATGGGGACATAATTCGACTTGATGTGAGCAAAGGCACGCTGAAGGTTTTGGTGGATGCCAAAGAATTTGCTGCAAGGCCTTTGGCACAGAAAGATTTAAGCGCTAACCAGCTAGGTGTGGGGCGTGAACTTTTCGGATCTTTCCGCCAGTTGGTTGGTGCGGCGGATCACGGTGCAACGATATTTGGGATAAATTGATATGACAAAGAACCCACAAAAAGGCCTTGAAGCAGCATTGCTCAAAGCACCCATCGTTCCGGTGATGGTGATTGAAAATCTGAAAGATGCTGTTCCATTGGCCCGCGCCTTGGTGAAGGGTGGCTTGCCGGTTCTGGAAATTACGCTGCGCACAGCCGCGGCCCTAGAATGTATCAAGGCTATTGTGAGTGAAGTGGAAGGTGTCATTGTTGGTTCCGGCACGGTACTGGATGTCAAACAGCTCAAGGCCTCCGAGAAAGCGGGCTGCGTTTTTGCCGTTTCACCAGGCTGCACTGACAAGATTTTAAAAGCCGCCAAAGACCAAAAGATTTCACTACTGCCCGGCTCAGCAACTGCAAGTGAAGCCATGAAACTTTTGGAACATGGCTACGCCTTGCAGAAGTTCTTCCCGGCCGAACAATCAGGCGGCGCGTCTTATCTTGCCAGCCTTTCATCGCCCTTGCCGCAGATTAAATTTTGCCCCACTGGCGGCATCACACCAGCTTTGGCACCATCGTATTTCCAGTTACCTAATGTGATCACATTGGGCGGCTCATGGATGGCCCCTAAGGCGTTGGTGGCTGAAGGCAAGTGGGAAGAGATTGAGCGCTTGGCGCGTGAGGCGGCTGCTCTGCGCCAGCGCTGACTAGTGCAAACTCGTCGGCACCAATTCATGTTCCTCAGCATTCCCAATCGCAGCTTCGCGTGACTGTGAAATAGAAATCGGCTCGCCATTTGCCCCAAATAGGGCAAAAAGCATACCTTCAGGGCCTGCTGCGACAGGTTGGCCCAACATGCGTGAGGCATCTTCCGCAGCAATCGGCTTTACATAGGCAAGAAGGCCTGCGCCAATGGCCTGCAACTGTTCTGGGCTGACTTGGGTGGGATGTTTCTGTTCCATACAAAACAGATGGGAGGCTTTGTAAATATTTCAAGGGACGATATGCTGCCTTTGTCTTGCCAAAGTCTTGAATTTGGCGTCAATTGTTCCTCAAGGCTTGATCGGCCGGTTAAAAATCAAGGAGTGTCAAACATGATCAAATCATTACTTTCGGCTGCTGCAATTTCCACGTTGATGATTTCCGCTGCTTTTGCAGACGGTAAAGGCCCGGCTATCGTTTTCGATATTGGGGGCAAATTCGACAAGTCTTTCAATGAGTCAATGTTCAACGGCGCTGAGAAATTCAAGAAAGAATCGGGCACAGATTACGGCCAATTCGAAATCGCCAATGAAGCCCAGCGCGAACAAGCCATCCGCAACTTTGCTGACAAAGGCTATTCACCCATCATCGCCGCTGGCTTTGCTCAGGCCGATGCTGTTACTAAAGTCGCTAAAGACTTCCCCGGCACCAAATTTGCGATTGTTGACGCAGTTGTTGATCTTCCAAACGTTGAATCCATCGTGTTCAAGGAACAAGAGGGTTCTTACCTTGTTGGTATGATGGCCGCGAAGGCTTCAAAAACCGGCACCGTGGGCTTCGTCGGCGGCATGGATATTCCTCTGATCCGCCGCTTTGGCTGTGGTTATGTGCAGGGCGTTAAGGCCGTGAACAAAGATGACAAAGTCTCGCAGAATATGGTGGGAGACACTGGTGCTGCTTGGAACGATCCAGTGAAGGCTGGTGAAATCACCAAGGGCCAAATGGCCAAGGGCGCTGACGTAGTTTATGCAGCTGCCGGCGGCTCAGGCCTCGGCGTGCTCCAGGCCATGGCTGACGCAAAGAAACTTTCCATCGGCGTTGATGCCAACCAGAACTATGTGCATCCAGGCTCAGTGCTCACTTCCATGGTGAAGCATGTGGACGTTGCCGTTTATAATACCATGAAGGCTGGCGACGCTGGCTTCCAACCAGGCGTTCATGCCTTGGGTCTGAAAGAGGGCGGCGTTGATTACGCCATGGATGATAACAACAAGGCTCTCGTGTCAGATGACATGAAGAAAGCCGTTGAAACGGCCAAGGCAGACATCATTTCGGGCAAAACCGAAGTGCATGACTATATGGCCGACAGCAAGTGCCCAGTTGAGTAACTGATATAATGATTGCGCCTCGCCCATTGTGGCCCGCGTCGCGGGAATCTTTGGGGGAGGCGTTTTTATTCTTTCTCACCTAACGGCGCTGAACCGCGGCATGACCCCAGCCATTGAACTCATCAACATCGACAAACGCTTTGGCGCCGTGCACGCCAATAACAATGTTTCAATTGCAATTGCCGCAGGCACGATCCACGGCATCATCGGTGAGAATGGCGCGGGCAAATCCACCTTAATGTCGATCCTTTTCGGCTTTTATCAAGCCGACAAAGGTGAGTGCCGACTTCGCGGTAAACCAGAAAAGATAAAGTCCTCCACCGATGCAATCGCTTTAGGCATAGGAATGGTGCATCAACATTTCATGTTGGTGGAGCCATTCACAGTTCTTGAAAATATTATTCTGGGTGCTGAAGGCGGTGCTTTGATCGGCCCGGCACTGGATAAAGCCCGCGCCGCGCTCAAGCATTTGGCCGATGAATATGAATTGGATGTTGATCCAGACGCTATCGTGGGTGAACTTCCAGTGGGTCTGCAACAGCGGGTGGAAATTTTAAAGGCACTTTATAAAGGTGCTGAGGTTTTGATTCTTGATGAACCGACAGGCGTTTTAACACCGGCAGAAGCCGATCATCTTTTCCGTATTTTGAAACAGCTGCGCGACCAAGGCAAAACCATCATCCTCATCACTCACAAGCTGCGTGAGATCATGGCGATCACCGACCGCGTTTCGGTGATGCGGCGCGGTGAAGTGGTGGCAGAATTTGATACATCCAAAACCAATGTTGGTGAACTGGCCGAGGCCATGGTGGGCAGGCGCGTGTTGCTGCGTGTTGAAAAGACCAGAGCCAAACCGGGCAACGTGGTTTTGGATGTGCGACACTTAACCTGGCGTGATAAAAAAAACATTGCGCGGGTGGATGATGTTTCGTTCAACGTCCGCAAAGGTGAGATTGTCGGCATCGCAGGTGTTTCGGGCAACGGCCAATCAGAATTATTGGATGTGATTACCGGAATCGCAAAGGCCAGTTCTGGCGAGGTAATTTTCAAAGATCAACCAGTTGGTATCAAAGATAGTCCTGCAGAATTGCGCAAGCGCGGGCTTGCCCATGTGCCGGAAGATCGGCACCACCGTGGGCTTATCTCAACTTTCACGGCCGCCGAAAGCGCCATTCTTGGCTATCAATCCAATCCGGCCTTGGGCAAAGGCTTCCGCTTGAACCGCGATGCAGTGGTGGCACAATCATTGAAACAAATGCAGGAATTTGATGTGCGCCCCGCTGATCCACATTTGAAAAGCGCCAAATTTTCTGGCGGTAATCAGCAAAAGATCATTCTTGCGCGTGAGATTGGCTCCAATCCTGATCTGTTGATTGTGGGTCAACCAACGCGCGGTGTTGACATTGGCGCTATTGAATTCATTCATCGCCGTCTCATTGAACTGCGCGATCAGGGCAAGGCAATATTGCTTGTATCTGTGGAGTTGGATGAAATCCGCTCTTTGTCGGACCGCATATTGGTGATGTTTGCGGGCCGCGTGATGGGTGAGCGCCCGCCATCAGCCGATGAGCGAGAGCTTGGCTTGCTCATGGCAGGTGTTGGGAAGGAAGCGGCATGAGCACACGCTCAGACCTTCCCGCTTGGGTCGATATTGGCCTAATCCCAGCACTTAATCTGGTGATTGCCTTTATCATGGCGGGCCTGGTGGTCTTAATCATTGGTGAAAACCCGATCAAGGCTTTGGCCATTTTATTGGGTGAACCGCTGTTCAGCCTACAGGGTTGGTGCAACATTCTTTATTACGCCACCAATTTTATTTTCACCGGTCTTTGTGTTTCGGTGGCATTTCATGCTGGCCTGTTCAACATTGGCGGCGAGGGCCAAGCTTATGTGGCAGGTCTAGGCGCTGCTACACCTGGCCTAATCCTCGGTGGCGCTTTGGCTTCGATTTTGCCCAACGCTTTATCTCAGCCCATCACGCTTCTTATTTGCCTTATTGGCAGTTTCATTGTGGGTGGATTGTGGGGGCTTTTCCCCGGCTATTTACAGGCCAAGCGCGGCAGCCACATTGTCATCACCACCATCATGCTGAATTTTATCGCCGCCAGCCTGATGCAATATATGATCAACCGGGTTTATCGCCCCACAGGCAATCAAGCGGTTGAAAGCCGCGCGATCAATGATGCTTATATTTGGAACCTGCGCGAGATTGGCAACCTTTTTGGTGCGAAGCTTCCGTCAACGCCTTTAACACCTGTCATTTTTATCGCATTGCTGGCCGCGTTTGCAGTTTGGTATCTGCTGTGGCGCACCAAGCTTGGTTACGAAATACGCACTGTTGGTGCCAACCAAGAAGCGGCGATCTACGCAGGTATCAGCCCACCGCGCATCATCATGATCACCATGATGATCTCAGGCGGCGTGGCTGGGCTATTGGCCTTCCATGAAGTGTTAGGGCCACAGCACAAATTGCTTTTGGAATATGTGCAGGGTGCAGGGTTTGTTGGCATCGCCGTTGCCCTCATGGGCCGCTCGCACCCCGTGGGTATTGTGTTGGCGGCGCTACTATTTGGCTTGCTCTCCGAAGGTGGCACACAGCTTTCGTTTGAGATCCAATCAATCTCAAAAGATCTTGTGGTGGTGATCCAAGGCCTCGTTGTTTTGTTTATGGGCGCACTTGAACAGGCTTTTCACCCCTTGCTGCAAAAATTTTTCAGGCAGGAGAGTTAGATGGAATTTGCTCTTTTACCGGAGATACTCAGTTCCACTGTTCGCATGTCTGTGCCACTCATTTTGGCTTGTATTGCAGGCCTGTGGAGTGAAAGGTCGGGTGTTGTTGATATTGGCCTTGAAGGAAAAATGCTGGTGGGTGCTTTCAGCGCCGCCGCCGCCGCAAGTTATTTTCACTCGCCTTGGATTGGATTGTTGCTGGCCATTCTGGTCTGCATCATGTTCTCATTGGTGCATGGCTATGCCTCCATCACTCAGCGCGGCAATCAGGTTGTCTCAGGTGTGGCCATCAACATGCTGGCGGCGGGCTTGACGGTGGTGATTGGCAATTCTTGGTACAAGCAAGGTGGGCGCACACCACAATTGGATGACGCTTCACGGTTTTTGCCGATTAATTTTCCGGGGCGTGATGCTTTGTTTGAAATGGATGGCGTTGGGCCAATTGCAAAGATCTTTTTGGATCATTCTGTGTTGGCTTTTATCGCCTTTGCACTGGTGCCGCTTTCAGCTTGGGCCTTGGCCAAAACGAGATTCGGATTGCGCTTAAGGGCTGTAGGTGAAAACCCACAGGCGGTGGATACAGCGGGCATTTCAGTGGCGCGACTTCGCTATCAAGCGGTGATCATTGCGGGTGTGCTGTGCGGCATTGCCGGAGCCTATCTTTCTACAGCACTTCAAACCAGTTTTGTGCGCGATATGTCAGCAGGTCGAGGTTTCCTCGCGTTGACGGCACTGATCTTTGCCAATTGGCGCGCTTGGCCAGCACTTGGCGCCTGCCTGTTATTTGGCTTCTTACAAGCGGTTGCCAATTTCATGCAAGGCTTTCATCTATTCGGCGTGGAAATTCCGGTTCAGGTGTTCAACGCTCTGCCTTACATCATGACGATTGTGTTGTTGGCAGGCTTCATCGGTAAATCGGTGCCGCCGAAAGCCTCGGGCACACCTTACAGCAAGGATCGCTGAGATGCAGGATTTGATCAAAGCAGCCATGGCGGCACGTGCCAAAGCCCATGCGCCCTATTCAAAGTTTTATGTGGGTGCTGCTATGCGCGATGAGCACGGCCAAGTGCATGCGGGCTGTAACATTGAAAACGCGGCTTATCCGCAAGGTTGGTGTGCGGAATGCTCGGCCGTCGCGCATTTGGTGATGAGCGGAGCCACGCGGATCACTGAAGTTGCCGTGCTGGGCAATGGTGACGTGCTGTGTACACCTTGTGGTGGTTGCCGCCAAAAAATCCGCGAATTTGCTGCGGGCGATGTGAAGATTCACTGCTGTACAGAAATGGGCGTTCTGCTCAAGAGTTTCACGCTGGATGAATTGCTGCCTGCTTCTTTCGGGCCGGAGAATTTGAAATGACCACTTTGAAATCACAGCTCGGTTCTCATCGCCCCAAACATGGAATTATTCTTGGCTCGGCTCTAGGTTCGGTGATTGACGCAGTGGAAAATGGGGTTGATATTCCGTACACGGAGCTTTCTGGTTTTCCCGTGCCAAAAATTTCTGGTCACGCTGGCAAAGTTGTTCTGGGAAAGCTAGGAGGTGTTGAAGTCGCCGTTCTTGCCGGCCGCGCCCATGCCTATGAAGATGGCAATGCCGCTGTCATGCGCCCAGCGCTGGAGCAACTCAAAGAAGCGGGCATTGAAGTGCTGATCCTCACCAATGCCGCGGGCTCACTCAAAGCATCGATGAAGCCTGGCTCATTGATGTTGTTGACCGATCATATCAACTGCGCAGGCATGAACCCACTCATCGGCCAACATGGCGATGAGAATTTTGTGTCCATGACCAATGCTTATGATGCAGGCCTGCGCAAATCCTTCGTTGCAGCTGCAAAGAAGGAGAAAATCCTTGTAAAACAAGGAGTTTATTGCTGGTATTCTGGCCCGTCATTTGAAACACCCGCTGAAATCCGAATGATGCAAATCATTGGCGGTACGGCGGTGGGCATGTCCACCGCGCCTGAAACGATTTTGGCAACGCGATTAGGCATGAAGGTTGCGGCGATTTCAACCATCACCAATCTTGCCGCTGGCATCAAAGGCGCATCGCCCAGTCATGATGAAACCAAACGCGAAGGCGCCAAGGCCGCGGTAAATATGAAGCGCCTGCTCATCCGCTTTTTTAAGGAACTCAAATAGTGTTGCCCCAAGAAGTTATTCGCCGCAAGCGCGATGGCAACGCACTTTCGACAGACGAAGTGAAGGAATTCATCAGTGGGCTAACGAATGGCAGCGTTTCTGAGGGCCAAGTTGCGGCCTTTGCAATGGCGGTATTTTTTAAGGGTATGAGTGCTGATGAGGCGGTCGGCCTCACACTGGCCATGCGCGATTCCGGCACAGTGCTGAAATGGGATTTACCGGGGCCGATCGTGGACAAGCATTCCACTGGCGGCATTGGAGACAATGTCTCGTTGATGTTGGCACCGATGTTGGCCGCCTGTGGTTGCTTTGTTCCCATGATTTCCGGTCGCGGCCTGGGCCACACCGGTGGTACATTAGATAAATTAGATTCCATTCAAGGCTATAACACCGCGCCAGATAATGAGCTTTTCACCAAAGTAGTGCGCGATGTGGGCTGCGCCATCATCGGACAAACAGCAGATTTGGCGCCAGCTGACAAACGACTTTATGGCATCCGCGATGTGACCGCTACGGTTGAGAGTGTGTCGTTGATCACGGCTTCGATCCTGTCCAAGAAGCTCTCTGCAGGTCTGCAATATCTAGTGATGGATGTGAAATGTGGCAGTGGCGCTTTTATGCAACGGCGTGAAGACGCTGAGACACTGGCGTATTCATTGGTCAGTGTGGCCAATGGAGCGGGGCTTAAAACCACGGCACTGATTACCGATATGGATGAACCTTTGGCTAATTGTGCAGGCAACGCGCTTGAAGTTTTACATGCGGCGCGCTTCCTCAAAAATGAATTAACCCATTCACGGGCTCATGAAGTGACACTACGTCTGGGTATCGAATTATTGCTCAGTACAGGAATTGCGGGAATGGTTGCAGATGCCCGCGAGAAACTTGAGGCATCGCTGTCATCTGGTCGGGCTGCGGCAATATTTGGCGATATGGTGGTGGCACTTGGTGGTCCGACAAACTTCATGCAAAAGCCTGAAAAGCACATGGCCACCCCCGCTATCGTCAAACCGGTTTACGCGGATCAACGTGGAAATATTCACGCCATTGCAACGCGTGATCTTGGACTTGCAGTGATTGAACTGGGCGGCGGACGCAGGCGAGCTGATGACAAGATCAACCACGCCGTTGGCCTTTCCAATCTGCTTGGAAAAAATGCGAATGCTGATCACCACACGCCTTTGGCAATGATCCATGCCGCTGATGAAGCAAGTTTTGTACGCGCCGAAAAAATAGTGAAATCCGCTTACATTATTGGTGAGGTAAGCAAGGAGCTTCCACCCATTTTGGAGACGCTCACCGCATGAGCCGCGTGTTTCTTTTTATCATGGATGGATTTGGCCTTGGCTATGCACCTGATGCAGAAACTTTCGGTGATGAGGGTGCCAATACTTTTGGTCATGTATGGAGAGAAGCCAAACCAAATATTCCCAATCTCGCAAGACTGGGCATCGGTAAAGCCGCTGCGATTGCCAGTGGCAATAACCCATTTCCTGATGCAAAAATCATCGCAAGCTATGGTGCGGCGAGTGAGGTTTCAAAAGGCAAAGACACAATAACGGGTCATTGGGAAATCGCTGGTGTGCCGCTGGAAAAAGATTGGGGCTATTTCCCCACCGCCATACCAGCATTCCCGCAAGCGCTTATGGATGAACTGATTAAGCAGGCCAAATTGCCCGGATTGCTTTGCATGGGCCANNTGATAGTGTTATCCAAATTGCTGCCCATGAAACCTATTTTGGATTGCAGCGGCTCTATGAGGTGTGCGCCATTGCGCGTGAACTCTCTTATGCGCTCAACATAGGTCGCGTAATCGCCAGACCTTTTGTTGGTGGGACGGCCAAAGCATTTGAACGCACCGGAAATCGCAAAGATTATTCTGTGCTGCCAGCGCAATCCACTTTGTTGAACGTGCTTTCATCAGCGGGCCACGATGTGTGTAGTATCGGCAAGATTGGAGATATTTACGCCCATTCCGGTACGGGGCGTGAAATCAAAGTATCCGGCATGGATGCGCTACAGGCCACCACCTTGAGCGAGATGACAAAGTTAAAAGTGGGTGGCTTTCTCATGGTGAATTTTGTCAATTTTGATACGGATTTCGGCCATCGCCGCGATGTCGAAGGTTATGCGAAATTGCTAGAGAGTTTTGATCAGTGGTTGGGTAAGGCGCTCAGTCTTGTGGGCGCCCAAGACCATCTCTTCATCACCGCCGATCACGGCAATGATCCAACCTTTAAAGGCACCGATCATACCAGAGAGCGGGTTCCAATTCTGTGGTTTTCACCCAGCGTAACCCCCAAAAACATTGGTTTGCGAAATTCGTTCGCTGACATTGGCCAAAGCATTGCGGGCCTGCTGGGTGCGGGGCCCTTGAACTCAGGTGTTGCATTTTAATCTTGTGTTTTTCGGCTTTCAGATCAAACATGGTCTGACTGGGAATAAGGGGAGCATGACATGAAATTTTTAACGACGACTCTATTGGCCGTCACTGTTTTTTCTGCGCCAGCCATCGCTGGGGGTGATATTGGCGGCAACTACAAAGTTGCTGGCACGAATTTTGATGGTTCGAAGTATTCCGGTGATGCAAAAATCACCATTACCTCTGAAACCACCTGCACAATTGAATGGCACACCGGCCCGAATTCGTCATCGGTAGGCATTTGCATGCGCAATGACGACAGCTTTGCCGCAGCCTACAAAATGAAAGACGGCTCAGTTGGCCTCATCATTTACAAGATGGACAAAGACGGATCGATGGATGGCATCTGGACCCTAACAGGTATGAATGGCGCAGGCACTGAAGTCCTCACGCCTGAAAACTAATTTTCTTTCTTCAACACCGCGCGTAACACATCGCCTACGCCAATTCCGCCCACAAAAGTTTGATCTTCATTGAACAGTGCAACGGGGGCGGTCTCAGATTGGTGCATGGCCAACATCACGGTTTTCAGTGAGGTGCTGGGCGTTGCCCAAAAGACAGGCTTGGCTTTGTCTGAGCGCAGTTGCTCTACCTCGCTACATGCCAACCACTGCGCCTTCACCCCATCACGTTCAACGGTTGTGACGCGGTTATCGGGTCCCAACCTAAATCGTGTTGTTTTAGCGCGGTCGAGCCATATCCAACCGCGCGCGTCGCGCTCCAACTCATGCAAACCCCGCATCACATTCCATGCGGTGAGTACGGATAGGGGGTTCACATTGGCCACAAATTCTTTCACATAAGCCGTGGCTGGCCGCAGCACGATATCTTCAGGCTTGCCGGATTGCACGATGCGCCCACCATCCATAATTGAAATGGTGTTGCCAAGTTTAAGCGCCTCTTCCAGATCATGGCTGACGAAGATGATGGTTTTCTTCAAGGTTCTTTGCAGTTGCAAAAGTTCATCCTGCAACTTGGCGCGGATCAAAGGATCAAGTGCTGAAAACGGCTCGTCCATTAGCAAAATGGGTGCTTCCGTTGCAAAGGCACGCGCCAGCCCCACGCGTTGCTGCATACCACCGGAAAGTTCATGACCAAATTTATTCGCCCATTGTTCAAGCCCCACCAGCTTCAGTTGCTTATCAACGCGGGCCTTGCGGGCGGCTTCTGGAACGCCAGCCAATTCCAACCCAAAGCCGATATTTTCAGCCACGCTGCGCCATGGCAGCAATCCGAATTGCTGGAACACCATGGCGATGTTTTTTTGGCGAAGGCCTCGCAAGACTTTCTTGCTGCATGTGCCTACATCCACCATGCCCATTCCATCGAACACTTCAATGGAACCGCGGGTAACTTTATTGAGGCCATTTACCCCGCGCAGTAGGGTCGATTTTCCAGAACCGGAAAGTCCCATCAAAACGCTGATTTCACCCGCCTTCACATCAAGTGAACAGCTGGCGCAGCCTAGAACCACATTGGTCTTGTGTAAAATATCGCCGCGTTCTACGCCGCTATCGAGCAGCTTTAATGCTGCTGCTTGGTTGCGCCCAAAAAGAATATCAACATTCTTGAATGAAACTGCTGTGTTCAATGGCTCACCCCGCCTTTTACATGGGTGACACGGTGAAGCATCAAAGCCAAGAAAACGATGCAAGTTCCAGCTTCAACACCAAGCGGAATATTGAACTGGTTCAACCCACGCACCACTTGGCTGCCCAATCCATTGGCGCCAATCAATCCAGCAATAACCACCATAGACAGAGCCAGCATGATGCACTCCGTCACTCCGGCCATTACAGTTGGAAGGGCTGCCGGCAGCTCAACTTTCCACAAAAGTTGTCGTGGGTTGGCGCCAAATGCGAGGCCCGCTTCCACCATCGCACGTGGCACTGACGTGACACCCAGATGGGTCATGCGGATGGCAGCGGGGGCTGCGAAAATGACTGTCACCAAAAGTCCCGACGGCGCGCCAAGGCCAAATAGAATGAGGGCAGGGATAAGATAAACATAAGTCGGCATCGTCTGCATCAAATCCAATAGCGGGCTTAAAAACCGCCAGAAGCCGGGGCGATGCGCGGCGAAAATTCCTAAGGGCACTCCTATTGCCACTGCGGCAGCCGTGGATGAGGTGACCAGAACCAGCGTTTGCATTGTCTCCTTCCACTCACCCTGATTGAGCATGAAGGCAAACCCCAGAAACACGGCCAGCGCCACGCGCCATGATTTTTGGATGAAATATGCTCCCACAGCAAAACCGATAATCAGGAACAAGGGCGGAATTTGCAGCAAAAACCAGACGAGATCGTCCAGCACAACTCCCATGCCGCTTGAAATACCGCGGAAGAACCAATCAAAGTTCGCAGTGAAATAATTGAAGAAAATCTTGCCCCATGCGCCCCAGGGGATTTTAGGAATGAAGGATAAATTAAATATTTGATCCATGGGTTGTTCCCAAATGTTTATGTGATCAAGTATTGCACTTGTCGAAGGCCCTCGCCATAAAAAAAGCGGGCTTTGCGGCCCGCTTTTGTTAATAAGGGCGTTTGACGGCCATTATTTCATGAACACAGCCTTCACGGCATCAAGGGCTGGGCCTTTGCCGTCAAAGGTGGTCACGCCATCAAGCCACGGCTTCAACAGATCAGGATGGGCTTTCACATAGGCGATGGCCGCCACTTTGGCATCGACACTCTTGTTGAGTATCTGATCCATCATTTCATTTTCCATGCCCACTTCAAACTTCAGCTGCTTGACCAGCTTGCCGACATTTGGACACTCAGCCATATAGCCCTTGCGCACGGTGGAATTGACTACGGCGGCACCCATATTTGGTCCAAACAGATCATCACCACCCGTCAGATACTTCATCTTAAAAGTGTTATTCATCGGATGTGGTGCCCAGCCAAGGAACACAACATCTTCCTTGTTTTGATAATCCTTGGCCACTTCTGATAGCATGCCTGCCTCAGAACTCTCGATGAGCTCAAAGCCAGCCAGATTGAACTTTGGATCTTTGATCATATCCAAGATGTGGCGGTTGCCATCATTGCCAGATTCAATACCGATGAACTTGGCTTTCAAACTATCCTTAAATTTGGCAATGTCTTTGAAGTCTTTCAGGCCTTTGTCCCAAGTATATTCAGGCACCGCCAAAGTGTAAAATGCGCCAGTCGGAAGATTTGCACCAACAACTTCAACTGAACCATCTGCCGCATAGTCTTTGATGTCGGCTTCCATGGAAGGCATCCAATTGCCGAGGAATACGTCGATGTCTTTGGTTTTCATCGAAGCGAAAGTCACTGGAACTTCCAAAAGCTTAATGTCGCTTTTATAGCCCATGGCATCAAGCATAGCGCCAGTGAGCGCCGTCGTAGCGGTCACATCCGTCCAGCCGATGTCTGACATTTTTACGGTCTGGCATGTTGCAGCATCGCTTGCTCGCGCGCTGGCGGCAAGGCCAAAGAAACTGGCGCTCAAAGCCAAAGAGGCAAGGGCGGTTGATAGTATTTTTGTCATGGTCAATTCTCCCTGTTGAAGAACGTCTACTATTGCGCTTTTTGTGCCACATCGCAAGTTTCCTTGGCATCAGAAAACTTTACAATTCCGTGCCCCTGCGACACACTGTGCAAAATAATTTTGGGAGCGAGCGATGACTAAGGTGAAATGGGGCGTGATCTCAACGGCCAACATCGGCGTGGCCAAGGTTTTACCCGGGATGTTGAAGAGTGATGAGATTGAAATCGTGGCCATCTCTTCGCGGAATTTAAAATCCGCACAAAGCTGGGCTTCAAAACTGGGTATCAAAAAGGCCTATGGATCTTATGAGGAGATGTTGGCTGACCCTGAAATTGAGTGTGTTTACAATCCGTTGCCAAATCACTTGCATGTGCCGCTCACCTTGGCCGCCGCTAAACACGGCAAGCATGTGCTGTGTGAAAAGCCAATTGCGATCACCGCCAAAGAGGCAATGAAACTTAAGAAAATACCACGCAAAATTCAAATTTCTGAAGCCTTCATGGTGCGCCATGCGTTGCAATGGCTTGATGCCAAGCGCCGGGTCGACGCCGGTGAGATTGGTGAAGTACGCGCCCTTCAGGCGTTGTTTTCATATTTCAACGCCGATCCAAAAAACGTGCGCAATGATGCCAAGATCGGTGGCGGTGGTCTGCTGGATATTGGTTGTTATCCGATCACAATTTCACGCTTTATTTTTGGTGATGAGCCAAAACGTGTTGCGTCCACAATTGACCGCGACCCAAAATTCAAAACTGATCGTCTCGTTGGGGGGCTTGCGGATTTCGGCAAAGGCCGCCATCTCAGCTTTACCATTTCAACTCAATTGGCGCCTTATCAGCGCGTGAACATTATGGGCACCAGGGGTCGCATCGAAGTGGAGATTCCTTTCAATGCGCCGCCAGACCAACCCAATAGAATCTTTATGCAAGGCAGTGAGATGAATGTGGGTGAGTGGCATGAATATCCAATCAGTGATCAATATCAGTTACAAGCGGAGGCCTTCGGCCGCGCAGTGCGCTCTGGCAAGAATCCGAAATGGGGCGTGGAGGACGCGATCAAAAATATGAAAGTGATCGATGCTTTCTTCAAGGCCGGAAAGACTGGCAAGTGGGAGAAGGTCTAAGCGAGTCGCGCGAAGGGGAGNNTTCAACTTCCTTGAATAGCCTTTCATAGGGCTTTGCAAAAACCGATAGCGCTCCCGTATAGGCTCCGAAAGCCGGCATAATCAGGCGACGATCGTCCGCGATGAAACATTTGCCTGAAACGCGCCGTCCACGTTGTGTGACAGCACAGCCCGGATGTAAATGGCCGCAGATTTCGAGTTCGTCTTTACGCAATCGCGCTGGCTCATGGCGCAGTGTTATTGGCCCCAACAAAATATGATCCGCCGCATGACCAGTAAGATTGCGCGGTGGCGACGGATCGTGATTGCCGCAAATCCAAAAACATTCATAGGATTTCGAAAGCCCCTGCAAACGCAGCATTAGCTCAGACTCGACCCGCGCTTCGCCTTCATTATCATGAAAACTATCGCCGAGAAAAATCAGCCGTTGTGGCGCAAAGCGAACAATCACCTGTTCTAACATTGCGATGGTGATGGATGTATCAAATGGCGGCACACGAATGCCGCGCCTTGCCAACGAGCTGCCTTGCTCTAAATGTAAATCGGAAATGATAAGGGCGTTTATATCCGGAACATGTAATGCGCCTGAAAGATCAGGCCGCAGTTCCAGCCCGCCCAACATAATTTTATGGCGCTCAGGCAAGACGGCTGCTTTCGGCTGCAAGTTCAGCTTCGGCTTCGGCGAGAAGGGCATCATGAGCTTCTCCTTGAATCGATTCGCGCCCAATCTCAAGTAGCACAGGAAACGCGAGCGGCGACACGCGCTCCAGCGCTCGGTGCAGAATATGGCCTTTGATGCGTTTTAACATTACTCCTAATCGCTCCACGTTGATGAGACCGTCAGATGCGTCTTCCCATGCGGCGCGCAGCAAGATGTGATCGGGTTGATGTGAGCGCAGCGCATCGAAAATCAGATTCGTGTTCACTGTCATCTGGCGCTGGGTCTTTTGCTTGCCGGGATAATTGCGTTCCACGAGGCCCGCAATAATTGCGCAATTTCGAAACGCGGCTCTCATCATATTGCTCTCCGCCAACCATGCTTCAAGATCATCGCCCAGCATGTCTTCGTCAAACAATTTGGCCAGGGATAAGCGGCCGCGCTCAATCATTGCTGAGAGATCACTCACGCACCAAATGACAAGCGCATATTCTGACGCTACAAAGCCCAATGGCTTGGCGCCCCACCTTTCCAAGCGACGCGTGAGCAACATTCCTAAAGTCTGTTGTGCCAAGCGGCCTTCAAATGGGTAGCACACTAGATAATGTTTTTCGGCGCGTGGAAAAGTTTCAACCAGCATTTGATCGGCGCGCGGAATTGAAGAGGCCCAGTTTTGTAGTGAAAGCCAATCGCGCACTTGGCCGGGCAAATGCTGCCATTGTGCTTTGTCTGCGATGATGCCACGCACCCGCTCGGCCAAATAAGTTGAGAGAGGAAACTTGCCTCCTTCATAGGAGGGAATCTTAGCCTCCTTGCCAGGTGCTCGCGTAGCAAGCGCACCAAACTCATCCATGCCTTCAAAGCGAAGCACTTCGCCGCCGAATACAAACGTATCCCCCACCGCCAATTGGCTGAGAAAATACTCTTCCAGTTCGCCAATCACGCGGCCACCCGTTAGCGTGCGTTTGGCTTGGCGCACCTTGATAGATGCAAGCCGCACTTTCATCATCTCATTTTGAATAATGGTGCCCATATTCATTCTATAGCGCAGCGCCAGTTGCGGATGCGCCAATCGCCAACTGCCATCTGGTTGATGCACCAACTTGGCATAACGCTCATAGGATTTGAGCGCATAGCCACCCGTGGCCACATAATCTAACGCTTGGTCAAAACGCTCACGTTTCAACATGCGGTAAGTGAAGGCCGATTTTACTTCAGCAAACAAAGCATCGGCGTGAAATGATCCAGCGCACGCGCAAGCCAAAATATGCTGAGCCAAAACGTCGAGTTTGCGCGTCATCGGATATTCCGAATCCTGCGCGCCTTCCTCGGCCGCATGTCGCGCTGCCACACATTCCAAAACTTCAAAGCGATTGGAAGGTACAAGCATAGCATTGCTGGATTCATCCAGTCGGTGGTTGGCGCGACCAATGCGTTGCAACAGCCGCGAGGAGCCTTTAGGTGCACCCACTTGCACCACCAAGTCTACGTTTCCCCAATCAATGCCAAGATCCAGCGTGGACGTGCAGACAACCGCTTTGATTTTGCCATCGGCCATAGCCGCTTCCACCTTGCGGCGTTGCATCACATCAAGTGAGCCGTGGTGCAGCGCTATCGGCAAATGATCTTCATTGGCAGTCCACAATTCTTGAAATAACAATTCAGCCTGGCTACGTGTATTAACGAACAGCAAAGCCATCTTGGCGCTTTTGATTGTCTCGTAAACCTCAGGAATAGCATAGCGCGCGGAATGCCCACTCCACGGCACGTGCTCAACTGAATTGAGAATTTTAATGCGTGGCGGAGCACCCGATTTGCCCAAAACGAGTGGCACCGGAGGAGTTCCCGCTTTGGCCAACCACGCCCGCAATGCTTCTGAGTCAGCCACTGTTGCTGATAGCCCAGTGAAACGTGCGTGAGGTGCGTGAGTCCTCAACCGCGACAACGCAAGTGACAACAACACGCCGCGCTTTTGTGAAACAATAGAATGCAATTCATCGACGATCACACATTTTAAATTGCGCAATAGATGTGCGGCAGTTGGATCAGCGATCATCAACGTTACTTGCTCTGGCGTTGTAATCAATACATCTGGCGGCNNTGGCGGCTTTTGGCGTTGGCGTTGCCTCTTGGCGTGGGATGTGTCTCCGGTTCGTGTCTCAACCGTGATTGGTAAATTCATTTCTGCAATTGGCGCGTCCAAATTGCGCGCAATATCCACCGCCAGTGCTTTTAGAGGCGATATATAAAGCGTGTGAATGCCTTGAGTCACATGCGCTTCGGCCAATTCGACCAGAGTGGGCAAAAAGCCCGCCAGTGTTTTGCCACCGCCCGTGGGTGAAATCAGCAAAGCGCTTTCGCCTCTCAAGCCAAGTTCCAACATTTCTAATTGATGGTTGCGTGGGCTCCAGCCTTTTGAAGCGAACCAATGATTGAAGATGGTTGGCAGTTCGCTCACCTGTCCAACGCCTCAACAAACTGTTCCAATGCGAATTTAACTTGCGGGGCCCATTCAGGATGCACTGCAATGCTTTGTGCAGTGACTTGTTGGTTGATGAGCGGCAATGCCAGTGCGGCCTCTTCCACGCATATACCCGACATGGTTTCAAGCACCAGCCGCAGCGATCTCTGGGCTTCATTCGCGCGCGGCGAAGCATTCCACAGGGCGAACTTTTTGCTGATGAAAGTCTCGCCGCCCACCAACCAATCCAGCGCGTTCTTGAAGGCGCCAGGCACACCACGCGCATATTCCGGGCACGCGATAATCAAGCCATCGGCGCGACCAATGAAATCACGAAACTCCTGCACCACTTGAGGAGGTGCCACCTCAAGATCGGGCGTGAATTGCGGCAGTTTGCCCTGGCCATTCCAAACTTGAACTTCAACTTGCGTAGGTGTCAGCAAACACGCGGCCTCTAACAGCGAAGTGTTGGTGGAACCATCACGCAAGCTGCCGCTGAGGGCGAGGATGAAAGGCTTCGCCATTCAATTCACCGCGCCACCGTCTTCACCAAATCCACGGCCTCTGCCAATCCAACACGGTCTACGCGGATGCCGGGTGGAAACGCCGTGGTGAATCTGGTGGCTAACCTCGGATCCAAAATCACAAACGCACCGTGATCACCTTCTTGACGGATGAGTCGCCCAAACGCCTGGCGCAGGCGCAAGCGCACCACCATGTCTTTATAAGCATTGCCGCCAAAAGCCTCGGCCCGCGCACGTTCCAATATTGTTGGCGTGCCCCATGGCACGCGGTCCATCACAATGAGGCGCAGTGAATCCCCCGGTACATCCACGCCGTCACGCACTGCGTCGGTGCCCAGCAAACATGCATCTCGTTCGGCGCGGAACATGTCAACCAATGTGCCAGTATCCATCGGATCAACATGTTGGGCGTAAAGCGGCAGGCCTTTTTTTGTGAGGGNNTTGTGAGTGCGGGGGCCAATCTTTTATGAACCGCCTTCAAGCGCGCAATGGCCGTGAACAGCCCCAACGCGCCACCATTGGTAGCCAGAAATAACTCACGGTAAGCCGCTGCAATCTGGTCCATGTCTTCGCGGTTCACATCATTCACCACAATCACACGTGCAATATTGGTATAATCAAACGGCGAGTTATAATTCACCCGCATCACTGGATAAGGCAGGTGGATCACGCCGGTGCGTGCCTCGGCATTACTCCAATCATCAGGCACATCGGGTGGGCGATCCCTCAGTGTGGCTGATGTAATGATGAGACCATCGGCTTGGCGCAACACTGCATTGGCCAGCGGCACAGATGGATCAATCCAATGCGAGTGAAACCCCACATCATGTTCGCGGCCGAACATTTGCTCCACTGCAAACCATTCCACAAACAGTGGGTTGTCTTGCCCCTGCAATTGCTTGAGCATAGAAATCCAGCCGCCCACCATCAATTCGCCGCGCCGTTTCAACCCGCGCGCAATGGCTTCAATGCGGCCCCGATCAGGCGTATTCAGCTCAGCTGCTTCATCATCAAGTTTTTTTACCAGCAAATTTGCGAGTGCTGTCATCGGTTTTTGCAAGGCGCTGAGATGATCCACCAGATCATCAATTGCTGTGGGCAGGCCGGCAACCAGCGGCAGACAATCTGCTTCAAGCGAATTGGATGCACTTGCCTCTGAGCGGGCCAAAACCTGTTGGCGCACCAAAGTGAGAAACTCTTCAGCAGAACCTTCCGGATGGCCCGCTTGAATACGTCTTGTCCAGCCAGGGCCGGGCAGAGAGGCAGCAGCGCGGAGCACATCCGAGAGATGCTTTTCGGCCTTTTCTTCATTGACCAATAAATCGCCAATGCGTTCAGATAGACCACGACCGCGTCTGCGCTCGGCTTCGGGCCCGCGCAACCAACGCCGAAGTTCTGCCGCCTCTAATGCGGTAAGATGGCCGGAAAAAGCTGAATCCGCTGCATCAAAAAGATGATGCCCTTCATCAAACACCAAGCGCCGCAAACCACCCGGTGCTACCTCCTCTTCCTCGGTTTTGGCCACGCCAATAGCATGGTCAATCGCTGCTTGGTGCAAAACCAACGCATGATTGGCAATCACAATATCTGCCTTGCGCCCAGCGCGCACAGATTTTTCAATAAAGCAGCGTTTGAAATGCGGGCAGGCGGCATAAATGCATTCGCCGCGCCTGTCCGTAAGGCCCAGCGAGGTTGGCGTTGGATTGCGAGATTCACCATCCAGATTGGTTTCGGAAAATAGCGGCATCAGCCAACTTGGAAAATCTCCGCCCACAATATCGCCATCGCGGCTGAACCGCGCCCAACGTGCAATCAGTGTAGCCAGCAAAGCAGAACGCGCATTAGCCGATGTCAGTCGCCCGAAAACCTCTTGCATGTTAAGCAGGCAAGCATAATTCTCGCGGCCCTTCCGAATGACAATCTGGCTGCGGCGCTCATCAGGGTTCGGCACGATGCGAGCAGTTTCTTGGTCTAACTGGCGTTGCAGGTTTTTGGTATAAGTTGAAATCCACACGGGCGCATTGTTCTTGCGCGCCCACAAATAAGCTGGCACGAGATAACCCAAGGTTTTGCCCAGTCCGGTGCCAGCTTCCGCCAACAAGATATTATTCACTTCCTTGCGGTCGCGCGGGTTGAATGCGTGTGTGGCAGAAGCGGCATAGTCAAGCTGGCTTTGGCGGTGCTCGGCGCCTTTGCCAAGAATACGTTGCAAGAAACTGGTGGCTTCATCCGGCTCAATTGCCAGCTGAGTGCCTTGCGCGCGCTGGCCGTCATCGTCCCATTCTTCGACCCGGTCCCACACATTAAGGCCAGTAGCGAATTGGGCATTTTCCAGTTTTGGGTTGGCTTTTGTAACAGCAGTCAAAACCGCCCGTGCCCACGGCCAGTTGGTGCGACCTAGAAAATAAGCGGCTTCTGCCGCTTCTCGTAAAAATGGATAATTAGGGCTGCGGAGGCGATTTAGCAGATCATCCGCGACGGCTTCTAACGTCTCACTGGTGCTACCCGTCATCGCAACCCCAAGCGAACGTGCAAAACCTGCTGCGGTGGGCGTTGCCATGCGGGCAGGTGCCACAAAGGCAAATAGCTCAGCCACGTCAAGATGCTTTTGCTCACGTGCTGCACGCACCAAGGATTTTGTCGCAAGTGCCTGTTGCGCCAAGCGCTCAATAAAAAAGGCCGAATGACAAATGAGATGTGGGGCCGCACCCAGACGCGCCAAAGCTGAGGCAGCCCCAAGCATTTCACCGCCCAAAATAGCACCTGCCGCAGCTGGCACCGCAGTTGGCGGCAAGTTTAAGAGTGGGTCAATTGCGTTCATTGCGACTCGACACTAGCGAGAACATTTAGAAAACAAAAGATATGTTTGTTGTTCACTCGGAAGCGCCGCAATTTGCCGCTAGAATGTAACAATATTTGAAACACAGGAGCCTCCCATGGATCAGAAATTCATCAATCTTTTTGATATTTACACGCATGGCGGCATGAAACGCCGCGAATTTCTTGAAAAGCTCAAAGTGCTGGCCGGCACTGCGGTAGTTGCCCCAATTTTGGCTCAACTTGAAAATTCATACGCCTATGCCGATACTGTGGCACCAGATGATCCGCGCCTCATCACCAAGGAAATCGAGATTTTACCTGATATCAAGGGCCTGCTCGCCATGCCAAAGAGTGCCAAGGGGCCTCTTGGTGGCGTGATGGTGATCCACGAGAACCGCGGCCTCAACCCTCATATCAAGGACATCGTCCGGCGCGTAGCACTTGAGGGGTTTGTGGCTTTCGGTACAGATTATTTGTCAATGCAGGGTGGAACACCTGCCGATGAAGACAAAGCGCGCGACATGATTGGCGCGCTTAAGCCCGAAGATATCAACGCGACTTCTCTTGATGTGCGTGATGCGCTTTCATCCTATAAAGGTGTGAATGGTAAAGTGGGCGCTTTGGGCTTCTGTTGGGGTGGTGGCTTTGTGAACGCGCTTGCGGTGGCTGACCCGAAGCTAAATGCCGGTGTTGCCTATTACGGCATGCAGCCCAACGCTGCAGATACGGCCAAAATCCATGCGCCGCTCATGTTACATTACGCTGGCCTTGATACTCGCACGAATGCCGGCATTCCAGTTTTTGAAGCAGCCCTCAAGGCCAACAATAAAACCTATGAGATCTATGTCTATGATGGCGCCAACCATGCTTTTAACAATGACACCAATGCAGCGCGATATGACAAAGCGTCTGCCGATTTGGCTTGGGGCCGCAGCATGGCGTTCTTAAAGAAATACCTCAGCTGACAGGTTAAACTGCATTGGTTGACCTTGCTGCAAGCGCTCTCTAAACGGGGCGCTTGTTTTCTTTTCAGGATTAACTCAATGTCCGTTTCCCCCGCTCTGCGCGAAGCTGCTCTTGCCTCCAAGGCTTGGCCTTTTGAGGAAGCGCGCAAATTGTTAAAGCGCGTGGAAAAGAGCGGTCAGAAATCCGTGCTGTTTGAAACGGGTTACGGCCCATCAGGCCTGCCGCATATCGGCACCTTTGGCGAAGTGGCCCGTACGACGATGGTGCGCAAGGCTTTCTCGATGATGAGCGATCTACCCACGCGTCTTTTGTGCTTCTCTGATGACATGGACGGGATGCGCAAGATCCCTGACAATGTGCCGGATAAGAATTTCTTGGCGCCCCATCTGCACAAGCCTTTGACTTCGGTTCCTAACCCTTATGGCGAGGGCTTTGAGAGCTATGGCCATCACAATAATGCTATGCTGCGGCGCTTCCTCGACACCTTTGGCTTTGACTATGAATTCGCCTCGGCCACGGACTATTACAAGTCGGGCCGTTTCGATGCCATGCTCATTCATGTGTTGGAGAAATATCAGGCCATCATGGATGTGATGTTGCCCACGCTGGGCGCAGAACGCCAAGCCACCTATTCTCCGGTTTTGCCGATCTCGCCCACCACGGGCCGTGTGCTTTATGTGCCGATGAAGAAGGTGGATGCGAAAGCCGGCACCGTCACCTTCACAGATGAAGACGGCACAGATGTCACCCTTGATGTGCGTGGCGGCAAAGTGAAGCTTCAATGGAAGCCGGATTTCGGCATGCGTTGGGCGGCGTTACATGTTGATTTCGAAATGTTCGGCAAGGATCATCAAACCAATGCGCCGATCTATGACAAGATTTGTGAAATCCTCGGCGTACCAGCGCCGGAGCACTATGTTTATGAATTATTCTTGGACGACCAAGGCCAGAAGATTTCCAAATCGAAAGGCAATGGTATTTCCATCGATGAGTGGCTGACTTACGCTGACCCCAATTCACTCGCACTTTACATGTTTCAAAAACCGCGTGAGGCCAAGCGCCTCTATTTTGATGTGATCCCGCGCGCAGTGGATGAATATGATGCCTTTCTCAATGCCTATCAAAAGCAAGAAGGCAAACTGGTCGATCAACTGATGAATCCAGTTTGGCATATTCATGCTGGCAATCCGCCAAAGCCGGAAGCTGCTGGCCTCACATTCTCATTGTTGCTGAACCTGGCAACGGTCGCCAATACCGAAGACAAAGCTGTGATGTGGGCTTTCATCAAGCGCTATAGGCCCGAGCTTGATCCGGCAAATCAGCCGCGGCTGGATTCACTGGTTGGCTATGCCATTCGTTATTATCAAGACTTTGTGAAGCCCGCGAAGAAATATCGCGCAGCAGATGCAAATGAAGCACTGGCGCTGAAGGATTTGGCAGCGGCGATTGGTTCTCTGCCCGAGGGTGCCACACCTGAGGAAATCCAGCATAAGGTTTATGAAGTGGGCAGGCGAGAGCCTTACACCACAACATTGAAAGACGGCTCTATTGGTGTGGCGCAGACTTGGTTCAACATGCTTTATCAAGTTTTGCTGGGCGAAGAAAAGGGCCCACGCTTTGGCTCATTCGCTGCACTTTATGGTGTTGGCAATACTGTAAAGTTGATAGAGGCAGCACTGCGCGGAGAGTTTGTGCACTAACCCTCTTCGCGCATGGCTTTCACATAGCGATCAATCGCCAAGGCTTCTTTGGAAAGCCCTTGGCGGTAGTAGAGCAAAAATCCAATCGCTAAAGTGCAGATCACTGATATTGTTGGCCCGGCAAAAAGCATAAAGCCAGCAACTGCAAAAAAATAACCTCTAATACCGCTGTTCATGCTCTTTACAGCTTCAGTCAAAACCGTTGCGGTTTGCGCCGTCATCACCGCAGCCTGTGGCGAGTCGGCAGGCGCATCATCCAATCCGCCGATCATTGCCAAAGTATAGGCCAATTTACGTAAGCCGTAAGTGAACGAAAAAAAGCAATGCGCAATGATGGCCGTGATTGCCGCAAAATAAACTGTAAAAAGTTCCAAACTGATGGGCGGCACAAAAGCAATCTCCATCATTGATGAATGAATGTGATTGATTGAAGCCAGCGCACCGACAAACCCAATAAGAATGATCAATGTGGCCGATCCAAAATAGCTCATCGCGCTAGAAATTTGCCCGAGCAAGATGCCATCGAAAGTGCGGTATTCGCGCGGTGAATGGATGAGCATTAACATCCACTTCAGGCGCACCACATGCAGCTGGGCATTTAAAGTGCCCCGTCCCAGCAAATTGAGCAATGGTTCATAAAGCCACCACACCACAAATATCATTATTAATGCGAACATGTGCGGCGCGTTAAAATCTGGTGGCAAATAGAAAGAAAAATTCATCCGTGAATTTCCTTAATCGTTTGCGCGGTTATGCCCGGTGCGCGGTCAAGAACATAGTTCAAATTGAAAGCCGATGAAGCCATGAACACCGGTGCTCCATCCAGATCGTGGGCTATGGCGGATTTGTTGTTGTCAATAAACCCTTCCATGGTTTTGTCATCAGGTGCTGTGATCCAGCGCAGAATTTCAAAACGGGTGGTTTCAAATGAAGCGGGAACGCTATATTCATGTTCCAACCGATCAGCCAACACATCAAGCTGCAACGCGCCCACCACGCCCACAATGGCGCCAGAGCCATCAATTGGCTTGAACAATTGCACCACACCTTCTTCGCCCAATTCTTCTAATGCAGAATTTAACTTCTTGGCCTTCATCGGGTCGCCCAATTTCACCCGGCGTAAAATTTCAGGCGCAAAGGATGGCACGCCTGTGAACACCAAATCTTCACCTTCGGTGAGCGTGTCACCGATGCGCAGCACACCATGATTGGGAATGCCCACCACATCGCCCGCAAAGGCTTCCTCGGCGATTGAGCGATCTTGCGCAAAGAAAAATTGTGGCGCGTTAATCGCCATTTGTTTTCCGGTGCGCACCACTTTTACTTTCATCCCGCGTTGCAAGCGGCCTGAACACACGCGCATGAAGGCAATACGGTCACGGTGGTTAGGGTCCATATTGGCTTGAATTTTAAACACCACGCCAGAAAGCTTTGGCTCAACGGCTCTCACAATGCGCTGTCTGGCTTTTTGATCACGCGGCGGCGGCGCATAGGCGATCAATGCTTCCAGCAAGTCCCGCACTCCGAAGTTTTTTATTGCCGAGCCAAAGAACACTGGCGAAAGATGGCCTTCCAGAAACGCCTGCCGGTCAAATGCGTGGCCTGCCATAGCTTGCAGCTCAATCTCTTCGCGGAAATGCGCAGCACCTCGCGGTAGAATTTCATCAATCAATTTGTCATTTGGACCAGAAACCAAAACACCTGCAGGGTCTTCATCAATGCGCCGCACCCGTGGCTGCATCAGATCATAAGTGCCAGCAAAAGTTTTGCCGATACCGATCGGCCACACCATCGGCACGACGGTAAGCGCCAAGCCTTTTTCGATCTCATCAAGCAAAGCCAAAGGCTCTTGTGCCTCGCGGTCAAATTTGTTGATGAAGGTGATAATGGGAATGTCACGCAAGCGGCAAATCTCAAATAGCTTGCGTGTGCGGTCTTCAATGCCCTTGGCTCCGTCAATCACCATCACGGCTGCATCCACGGCCGTAAGTGTGCGGTAAGTGTCTTCGCTAAAGTCTTCGTGGCCTGGCGTGTCCAACAAATTGAACACGGTGTTGTTATATTCAAAAGTCATCACCGAGGTGACAACTGAGATGCCGCGCGCCCGCTCAATCGCCATCCAATCAGAGCGTGTGCGCCGCCTGTCGCCCTTGGCGCGCACTTGGCCGGCCAGCTGAATAGCACCGCCAAATAGCAACAGCTTTTCAGTCAATGTGGTTTTGCCCGCGTCCGGATGCGAGATGATAGCGAAGGTGCGCCGGCGTTGTGCTTCGGTTTGAATGTCTGCCATGTTGGCGCGGGGCTTAGAGCAAATCGCTGATGATTTGAAGCGCTTTGCTGAGGGCAGCGCACGGCTTCCCGCTCAGTGGGCCTCGTGTCATCCGAGGCCGAAAGGAAAAGAAGGAAGCGCGTGGATTTCTCACGCGGTTGCGACCTTATTTAGGGTCGCGGGGTAGAAGGCGCGGTACTCACCACGCGCTTTGAACAGGGTCTGATTATTTATCCTTGAACACGCCTAGAGGACGAACCCCAGAAGGCAGAACCACGTTGTGGCTCATGCGTGCCGTAAACGTTCCGCATTGCTGCGGCCCGGCCCATAGTGACCGGGGTAGATAAATAACCATCCGGTGAAAGCACCACGTTTCGTGCTTTCAGCAGAACTGTATTAAACCGACAACTCGAAGGATTATCGGCCCAGGCTTTCAGCAATGGAAACTGAAAGCCTGCCCCCTCGCCTCGACCACCGTCGCGAACGAGACCCTTGGTGAGGGGGAACAATTCCGCAGTATCTGACATAGGAATAAATGTCAAGAAGATTTGTTGTGTACTCCCATAATTCTGTAACGCCATGCGCGGGCTCAACTACTCAACGGAAAGCCCTAAGTGGCATTCCAATCCTTGTAGGTATTCATATCTGGGATGTATTCTGAGCTTTGTTGAAAGCTGCCACTCACAATCTCCGGCGCGTCGCTTCCGTAGCGTTTTCTAAGTTCTTTGCCGTAAGCTTTGAGTGACTGCGAAATAATAATGGGAAACGCGATACAATCATCAGTTTGGCTCTTTAATGCGTCCATATAGGAGTTATAGCGTACGTCAGTTTGTCCCGGTGAAAACTCAAATCCTAGATAGAGAGCAGCTTTTTGTATTTCGCTTAACGAACGCGAACGCGATTCGAATTGAGTTATCCATGCATTTCTTTTTTTGATAGTCTCGGTGAGGCCTTCAACACTTTGAATGAGTGGCGTAAGCGTCATTAGTGCATTGATGCTCGGAGTTATTTTCTCAAGCATAATTGCACGCAGCTCATTTACGGGACAGAATGGCGCAGATAGCTCCCGAAGGTCCATGAGAACGCTGAAGGTGCCTCTATTATTTTCCACAGCATCAGCATGTTCCATCTTAGCGGCTTCATATTTTTCAACGAGTTGCTGCACATGTTGCTTTTTGACAGTCACGTAGGTGTTTGTGATATTAAAAGACAATGCTAGCGCGGCGTTGACGCTTCGTATTTCAGCAAGAAGTTCCTTTCGAGCCGCGATGCGTTCCGCTACCGTTTGCGCTCCCCACGTGCCCGCAAATGCAGCAACGAAAGTGCTGACTATTGCTAGGATTAACGGCCATCCTGCATCATGCCAAATACGGGACCACAAAGTCGGAGCATCCTGTGTTGGGGCATATGCCACTAGCACTACGGCAACAATAACAACACCCAAAACGCAGGTAACCAAGAGGTCGATTCCGTCAGGTCTGTTTTGGCCCATGTATTCCCCCGTCGTCCCAGCAATTTCAGGCTTCATTACACCAAATATCGACCATTGGTTCAATTCTCCGAATGGTGGCATGATGAGAAAAGGAGGCTGTACCCGACCTCTTCGTTATTGAAATAGGCGAGGGCAAACTGTGCGCTTAACCCAAACCATCCCATCAGCGGGCTGGATATTCCGCCCCACCTCCACAGTTGCCCAATCTGCAAACCTATGGCAGATGGAGCCCCATGACAAATTTGGCTCTCGTTGGTGATATTGGTGGCACGAATGCGCGCTTCGGCTTGATTGAGCTGGGCAGCAGCAATGTGCGTGATGTTGAGGTTTTGAAGGGAACTGATTTCCCAACCCTTGAGGCGGTGATCGCCC
>PLXI01000223.1 GCA_003151375.1 Hyphomicrobiales bacterium | reverse complement strand
TTTCAGCGTCAACAATAAGTGATTGATCAACAAATAAGCGGGGCGTGGATTTTGCCATAATAAGTCTGTATCACGGCGAGCGTGAGTAATTCCACTATCAAAGATGAAGTCAAAGCCCATTGGGCCACGCGCCTTCCGCCCGCGTTGCTGCCCTATGCCCAGCTGATGCGGCTAGAACGACCTATTGGTTGGTGGCTGCTATTGCTGCCCTGTTGGTGGGGCATGGGCCTGGCCCAGCTCAGCCTTGGTGGCGGCATGCCTAATCTGTGGCATGGTTTGCTGTTCATGATCGGTGCAATTGTCATGCGTGGTGCTGGTTGCGTGGTGAATGATTTGGCCGATCAGGAATTTGATGCCAAGGTTGATCGCACCAAAAACCGCCCGCTACCTTCAGGCCGCGTCAGCCGCAAACAAGCTTATCTCTTTCTTGCAGGGCTGTTGCTGGTCGGGCTTTTGGTGCTGGTGCAATTCAACCGCCTCACCATCATCACATCGATTGCTTCACTGGGCATCGTCGCGGTCTATCCGTTCATGAAGCGCATCACTTATGTGCCACAGCTGGTGTTGGGCATGGCCTTTAACTGGGGTGCTATTGTTGGCTTTACCGCGGAGGCAAATTCCTTCAGCCAAGCAACATTGGTGCTCTATCTCGCAGGCATCAGCTGGACCATGGCTTACGACACCATCTATGCCCACCAAGACAAAGAAGATGATGTTCTGATTGGCATAAAATCCACTGCCTTATTATTTGGCAAATCCACTAAGCCTTGGCTGATTTTCTTCTTTGCCTTGAGCCTTGCGCTTCTCACATATGCCTTGTGGCTTGCGAAAGCGCCGCTGATTGCCCATATCGGCATTATTGCAGCAACGGTTCACGCCATTTGGCAGATGAAGAATTTTGATGATGCAAATTCGGCCCTCTGCCTCCGATTGTTTCGCGCCAACCGAAACTTTGGGCTGTTCATTGTTGTTGGTATGATTGCGGGTTGTTTTCTGAAATGAACAATGAATTATTAGAACTGGCGCAAGAAACCATGAACCTCGCGCTCAAGGCGGGTGCTACTGCTGCCGAAGCCATGGTGGCCGAAAGCCGCGATAGTTCAATTTCCATCCGCCACGGCGTGGTGGAAGAGTTGGAACAATCTGAATCGCGCGCCGTTGGCCTTCGAGTTTTTGCTGGGCAATCTTCAGCCACCATTGCATCAAGCGTGTTGACCAAAGATGCGCGCCAAAAATTGGCTGAGCGAGTCGTCGCCATGGCCAAGCTTGCGCCGCCTGATTCTTATGCCGGATTGGCAGACCCGCAACAACTGGCGCAGCAGCAAACCGATTATGATCTCGTTTCCAAAACTTATCCTTCCGCCAGCGAGCTAAAAAAACTGGTGGAAGAAACTGAGGCCGCAGGCCTTGGCATTGCTGGCATCAGCAAAAGCGGCGGAGCAGGCGCCTCATCTTCATCCAGCACAACAGCACTGGCCTTTTCCAATGGCTTTGCCAAAAGCTGGCAGCGCACAGGCTTTGGTCTGTCGATCAGTCTTGTGGCGGGCGAAGGCACTTCAATGGTGCGCGATTATTATGGCTCATCGGCCAATCACTTTGAAGATGTGGAAAGTCCATCTTACATCGGTGCCAAAGCGGCTGAACGCACCGTGGCGCGAATCAATCCGCATAAACTTGAATCCCAATCGGTAAATGTGATTTTCGATCGTCGTGTTTCCGCCAGCCTGCTCGGCCATCTGGCAGGAGCAATTAACGGTGCTTCCATTGCGCGCGGTGTGAGTTTTCTGAAAGAAAAGCTTGGCCAACAAGTGTTCAAATCAAACGTCACCATTGTTGATGATCCACATAGGTTGCGCGGCTTTTCGTCAAAGTCCTTTGATGGTGAAGGCCTGCCCACGGGCCGTCGCAACTTTATTGATAAGGGCATTCTCACTTCATGGGTTATGGATTTACGTTCAGCCCGCCAACTTAATTTGCAATCAACCGCATCGGCTTCGCGCGGATTGGCTTCAAACCCCTCGCCCTCCACCAGTAATTTGCACATGGAAGCTGGAACCAGCTCACGCGAGGAAATGATCCGCGCACTGGGCAAAGGCCTGCTCATCACTGAATTTATCGGCAATGCCAATAATGCGGCAACAGGTGATTATTCGCGCGGCGCATCGGGCTTTTGGATTGAAAACGGCGAGATCCAATTTCCGGTGAGCGAAATTACCGTCGCGGGAAATCTTAATCAGATGTTTTTGAACTTAACGCCAGCCAGTGATTTGGAATTCCGCGGCGCCACCAATGCACCCTCATGCCTTGTTGAAGGGATGACGCTTGCAGGACGTTGATCTCATCCACGCAGCATTGGAGCAAGCCAGCAAAAGCGCCCTGCAGTATTTTCGCAAGAATCCTACAACATGGAATAAGGTGGATGGCTCTGTGCTCACTGAGGCTGATCTTGCAGTAAATGAAACCATTCACCAGCTTATCCGCAAAGCGAGGCCAGAAGACGGATGGCTGTCCGAGGAAGGACCGGATGATCCAACGCGTCTCACACAAAAGCGCTGTTGGATTGTTGATCCCATTGATGGTACGAGAAGTTTTGCGCTTGGTCGTGATGAATGGTGCATCGGTCTATGTGTCGTTGAAAACGGCTGGCCCATTGCAACCGGCGTGCTGCATCCGGCAACGCAAAAGCTGTTTCTGGCCTGCAAGAATATGGGGGCCACATTGAATGGCAAAGCCATCTATGTAAATGACGCGGCGGATTTGTCCCACGCGCGCTTAGCGGGCCGCCCAGCCGCACTTCGCCGCCTGCAAGCGCCAGAGGCAACACCCATTGATATGAGTTACACCCCCCAGATTGCGCGCTTGGCCCTGCTGGCCGCAGGTGAGGTTGATGTGGTGGCTTCTTTCGGGTTCAAGCATGATTGGGATATTGCACCAGGCGCGCTTCTTGTTACAGAAGCGGGTGGCAAGATCACCGACGAGGCAGGGTTGGCGATGACATTTGGTCGCGCCAATCCGCGTCAAAATGGATTGGTAGCGGCA
>PLXI01000031.1 GCA_003151375.1 Hyphomicrobiales bacterium | reverse complement strand
ACAGTGCGCCACTCTGGCATGAGCCTGTCTCCCGGCCTGATGGCGCGGATGAAGAATTTTGTGGCCAGCCGCCGCGCTGTGCGCCAATTGCATCAGCTTGATGATCGCCTTTTAGCTGACATCGGCCTTAACCGTGGTGAAATCAATTCCCGCGTTTGGGCGCGCTAAAATCCAGCTAAACGTTTTCGGCGTAACCCGAACCACGCACTGCTGATTTAACCCGCGAGGAATATTTCTTGCGGGTTTTTTGTTGCAGTGATTTGCGCTGCATCACCAGCGCCACCCAATTATCCAACCGCAGGGCTTGGACCAAAACCAAGCCACGCGCTCGGTAGCACGCAAGGATCCACCTCTCCTGATCTCGCGTCAGGCCAGACAGAATGACATGGCCACCAGGTGCCAGCAGCGTTGCAATGCCCGTGGCCAAGCGCTCCAAGGGTTTGGCGAGAATATTGGCGAATATCAAATCGAAAGGCGCATGTGCGTGAATTGCTGGCGCATGAAGGCCCGCTGCAGTCACCGCTGTGATCAACGGCCCTGAACCATTGTGGCGTGCGTTGAGAGCCGTTACGCGCACCGNNCGAGAACTTTGCGGCGCAGAGCCTTGGCCGTAGCCAAAGCTAAAACCCCAGTGCCAGTGCCCAAATCAAATACGCGGGCAGGGCGCGTGCGTTTCAACAACGTGTCAAAAGCCAAAAGGCAGCCTTTTGTCGTGCCATGANNGATGGCCAGTGCCAAAGGCAGTGCCTGCATCAATCTCTATGGCGATACCACCAGCACGGCACAAATTGCGGTCATGTGATCCGTGTAGAAAAAACCGCCCTGCTGAAACGGGCGCAAGGCCCGCAAGAGACTCCCTCACCCAATCGCGGTTTTCCACCTCTGCAATAGCAGCCGTCACAATGCCGATAACGTCGCGTGCAGCTTCGGCCTCACCGCGTGTGCCAAACCACGCCACAGTCTCCCATATCGCCTTTGCCTCATCCGTTTCGTTGATGGTGATGGCCATAGCGTCAATGCGCAGTTCTGCTTCCAGCCGTTCCAGGAGAGCGAAGGCCTCATCGTGTGAAAAGCCGCCGAAGGTCAAGGTAAAGCGCGCTTGATCCATAACGTTAGGTCAGCGGCAATATGGTTATTTCAACGCGACGATTTTGCGCGCGTCCAGATGGCGAAGCATTTGATGCTATGGGATCACTTGCTCCGTGCCCCTCCACAGAAAAGCGATGTGGATCAAGCTGCTGGGCCGCAAGATATTGCGCCACTGCAGCGGCACGGCGCCTTGAGAGATCATAGTTTTGATTGGCATCACCAGTTGAATCGGTGTGGCCCACAACGTTGATCAAGGTTTGCTTGTATTCTCTGAACACAAAGGCAACCGAATTCAGCGTGGCGAAAAATTGCGGCTTCACATCTGCCTGATCAGTATCGAAGGTGATGTTAGACGGCATGTTCAGCACAATGCTGTCNNGCATCTGCACCCACCGCAGCACCAAGAATGGCGCCACCCAGGGCACCAATACCAGCGCCTGCACCAGCACCCACAACAGTATTTGAAGGTTTCTGTTCGCCAGTGAAGGGATCGGTCGTGCAAGCGGCCAAAATTGCGCTTGCCGTTACCAATGCCAGTGTAGATTTCTTCATGGAAACTCCAATAAACCGGTCGGGGTTTGGAAGTCACTTATGGCAGAAATGAGATGATTTGGGAATGTGCCGGTAGTCACTGATCGAGATAGTCCAGCAACGCTTGCATATCACCGCCATGGTCGCGGATCACACCAGTGAATTTATCGCGAAGCACGCCTGACAATGAAATCCCTGAGACACTCACATCTGCCACCCGCCTTGGTCCGGCTAAACGAAACACCACGCTTGTGCCATTTCCAAAGCGAGCCGACACAACTTGCTCGGAACAAGATTGGATCGTAATGCCAGAACCAGATATTTTATCGCTATTCTCAGCCATCCAACGCCCCAGAAAACTACGCGCTGAATTCACATATTGCGCTTCCGCCTCGTGCTGAAGTTTTGAGCGATAAGGCCCTAGAGCAAACAGGGCAAGACCACGCATATCGGCATAGTGGCCCACCGCTGAAGAAAAAGCGCTGGAAGAACGTGAGCTGGCCGCATGTTCAAAGGACGTGGCAATGCCCGTGACCAAACCTTCGGCGTCACAGGCAAAAGCACTGTTCGTGCCGCCAAGGAAAAGCCCCAGTATGGCAGGGGCAAAAACTAATCTCACGAAGCGTAATTTGTTCATCACATGCAAACCCATTCGATTGATTACTGCACCACCGCCACCAGAGTTTGTTACCAAGTAAATGTGGCTACTAAACGGACATTCCCACCAAGCCGCCACAAGATTATTAGGCTTTATAATTTCGCGTCAAGATAGTCCGTCGCCATGGTTTCATCCGTGCCGACGTTCGGCGTTACCAAACTCAAAACATAGGAAACCAGAGCATTGGCCGAAACCGAGACAAGGCCAATGTAGAGGCCAATACCGAGGGGCGAAGACCACATCGGTGCAAAGGCGCCAGTGGGGCTTCTCGAAATCACGATCAGCAATAGTGAAAGCACCATGCCAACCGCCCAACCAATCAGCAATGGCTGGCCGTGAACCTTACGGGTGAACAGACCAAAGCAAAGTGCTGGGAAGATTTGCAGCATGATGATGCCGCCCAGAAGTTGGAAGTTCAGCGCAAACTGTGTCTGCACACCAACGATGATCAGCAAAGCTCCAACTTTGACAACCAGCGAGACCAATTTGGCCATGTCAGACTCTTGTTTGTCAGTCATTTGCGCGTTCACAAATGGACGCCAGATATTGCGCGTGAAAGTATTGGCAGCGCCAATAGACATCATCGCTGCCGGCACCAAGGCTGCAATGGCAATGGCGGCAAAGCTAAAGCCCACAAACCAATCTGGGAAGTATTTCAAGAACAACTGCGGTACAACGTCTCCAGTGTTTTTAAGATCGAGCCCAGCGGCACGGCCCATCAGACCGAACAATG
>PLXI01000276.1 GCA_003151375.1 Hyphomicrobiales bacterium | reverse complement strand
TTGTCATTGGCATGCCAACTTGGACAACGCTGATCGCACTTTATAAAGACGGCAAACCTTTTATCGGGCTGATGAACCAACCCTTCGTAGGCGAAGTTTTTTACGGCTCACCCGAAGGTGCATTTTTTCAGCGCGGTGGCGAGAAGCGTCGCTTGAAAGTTGCAGCACCCAAGCCACTTGCTCAAGCGCTGGTGGGCACAACTTCACCTCACCTTTATCAACACACAGATAATATCGAAAACCTGCGTAAGAAAACAAGATTGCTGCGCTATGGCGGCGATGCTTATTTCTTTGCGCTGGTTGCCGCTGGCCATATCGACATAGCGCTTGATGCCGGCGTGCAGATTTATGATATCGCGGCCCTGCTCCCGATCGTCACAGCAGCGGGTGGCGTTATCGGCTGTTGGGATGATGGCGATGTCAACAAGGGCGGCAATGTGATGATGGCGAGTTGTCAGGAATTATTTGATGAGGCGAAGCGCGCTCTAGCTGGGTGAATATTACCGCGCCGTCAAAGCGAAGTAAGCCACATAAAACCATCCCAACACGCCATCAATAATCGCCCAGATGATCGAATGATTGTTAGTATATGATATTGCAATTGCAAGGGCCGAACCAAAACCGACGGTGTATTTTGTGCCCGAACTTTGCATGCTGTAAAATCGTGTTTCGCTCATTTGGATTACAATCCTCTTCCTGAATGCAGAACACTACCACCAGGCGACGCGCACATACAACAATAACACAGCAACCTATTCCTGAAAATCGAGTTTTATAATTTGGAATAATTTCTTGCCCACTTGCTCTCAGCGCAACCCTGTTCAATAATCTAACCATGAACAATCTCAAATCCTGGCCCCCAAGCGTGGCCGATCTCGTAGCCGTAGCCGCTGGGCGAAAACCTGCCGACACCATCATCACCAACGCACAATGGGTGAATGTACACTCCGACGAAATAATACCCGCCATAGATATTGCGATCAGCAACGGCCGCTTCGCCTATGTCGGCCCATCAGCTAAACACTGCATTGGCCCCGCGACGAAAATCATCAACGCGGCAGGCCGCTACGCTTGCCCTGGCTTTTGCGATGGCCACATGCATGTGGAAAGCGGCATGGTCACCGTCACGCAGTTTGCCAAAGCCGTAGCGCCTCACGGCACGACGAGCATGTTCATTGATCCGCATGAGATCGCCAATGTGTTGGGCTTGCCCGGCGTGCGCCTGATGCATGATGAGGCGGCAAGCGTTCCCCTCAACATCTATGTGCAAATGCCGAGCTGCGTGCCATCGGCCCCCGGGCTTGAGACCCCAGGTGCCACGATCACACCGGAAGATGTGGCCGAAGCGATGACTTGGCCAAATATAATAGGCCTGGGCGAGATGATGAATTTCCCTGGCGTTATAAATGGCGATGCAAAAATGCTGGCCGAAATTGCGCATACACGTGTGGCGGGCAAAACCGTAGGCGGGCATTATGCCTCGCCCGATTTAGGCTTGCCCTTTCATGCCTATGTGGCAGGCGGGCCAGCCGACGATCATGAAGGCACACGCGCAGAAGATGCCGTCGCCCGCGTGCGCCAAGGCATGCGCGCCATGTTGCGTTTGGGCAGCGCTTGGTATGATGTGGCCACGCAGGTCAAGGCCGTCACCGAGATGGGTTTGGAGTCGCGGAATTTTATTCTGTGTACGGATGATTGTTATGCTGCGACCTTGGTGCATGAAGGCCATATGGACCGGGTCTTGCGCCATGCGATTGGGCAAGGCTTAAAACCAATCACCGCCATTCAAATGGCCACACTGAACACGGCCACGCATTTCGGGTTGGAGCGTGAACTGGGTTCCATCACGCCCGGCCGCCGCGCTGATGTGGTGCTCACCTCCGATCTCATCTCACTGCCCATTGAACTGGTGATTGCCCAAGGCGAAGTCGTGGCCGAGCATGGCAAGCTCACCGCGCAATTTCCAACTTTCACCTATCCGCCATCCGCCAAAAATACGGTGCACATGAAGCGCGATGTTACAGCGACGGATTTTGACATCAAGGCGCCATCAGGTGCCAATCAGGTCAAGGCCCGTGTCATCAAGGTAATCGAAAACCAAGCGCCCACCGCGCAACTCATCGCAACACTTGAAGTCTCATCCGGCCTTGTCAGCATGGATACGAAATCTGATGTCTGCCAAATCGCAATTGTTGAACGCCACAAGGCTACTGGCCAAGTCACCAACGCTTTCGTTTCAGGCTTCGGTTACAATATCCCCTGCGCGTTGGCCTCAACCGTAGCGCATGACAGTCACCACATGCTGGTTGTCGGCACAAGCAAGCAAGACATGGCGCTGGCCGCCAACCGCTTGCGCCAAGTTGGCGGCGGTGTGTGCATGTTTGCTGGCGGCAAAGAACTGGCATTGGTCGAGCTGCCAGTTGCCGGCCTGATGTCTGACGAAACACCAGAAATCGTCGCTGCCAAAGCGGATAAATTGATCGCAGCAATGTCGGCTTGCGGCTGCACACTTAATAACGCTTTCATGCAACATTCGCTTCTGGCACTTGTCGTCATCCCCACTTTGCGCATCAGCGACAAAGGCCTGATTGACGTGACAAAATTTGAGCGGGTGGAGCTGTTCGTTTAAATTTTCCATTCAACGCGCCCTCGCTTTGACCGGCCCCAGTGCCCATGTTAGCGTCTCTCCAACAATAAAATACTGGGGAGAACATCTGTGACATCGGCAGGCAACAATTTTGACAACACCACAGATGGCTATGATCTGGCGGATGTGAGATGTCGTGTAAAAGCGATCCTTACGGGCTCAATCGGCAATCTCATTGAGAGGTACGATGTCTATTGCTACACGGCCTTCTCGCTGTATTTTCAAGCCTCGTTCTTCCCACCCGCCGATGAACTCACCCAGGCCCTGAATGCTGCAATTGTTTTTGCCGCCACTTTCGTTCTGCGCCCATTTGGTAGCATTCTGTTTGGCATCATGGCGGACAAAATTGGCCGTCGCAGCGCTTTGATGCTCTCTGTCATCACCATGTGTTTTGGTGCATTGCTAATCGCTGTTTGCCCTACATATACAGATATCGGAATCTGGGCCGCAGTCATTCTCGTCGTGGCTCGTGCTCTGCAATCACTCAGCGTTGGCGGTGAATATGGCGCCAGCACAACCTACCTCGCAGAAGTGGCTCATCCAAATCGCCGCGGCTTTTATTCCGGCGTGTGGTACACCACATTGATTGGCGGCCAACTCGCGGCCATCCTCGTGTTGTTCGTTCTGCAAAAACTTTTGCTGACACCCGATCAACTCAAAACCTGGGGCTGGCGCGTTCCGTTTGTGATCGGCGCAGTGCTTGCCGCCTATGCGCTTTACATGCGCCGCACCATGCCAGAAACCAACCATTTTGTTCAGGCCAAGAAACAGGTGGCACAATCCGGCGAAAGCACGTTTGCAACCCTGCTCCGATACAAGTGGGAATTATTGAAAGTAATAGGTATCACCATTGGCGGCACTTCAGCTTTCTACACTTACACCATTTACATGCAGAAATTTCTCAAGCTCTCGGTGAAACTCTCAGACGATGAAACCACTTCTGTGGTCGCCGCCTATTTGATTTTAGCCATCATCCTGCAACCAATCTATGGCGCTTTAAGTGACAAATGGGGCCGCAAGCCGCTCCTCATCTTCTTTGGCGTGATGGGTGTGCTTGGCACTTGGCCCCTGCTCACAGCTTTGAAAGGCACGCATAGTGCGCTCGCCGCTTTCTTCATTATTTCGGCGGCATGGTTAATCGTGAGTGGATATACCTCAGTCACCGCCATCGTTAAAGCTGAACTGTTCCCAACCTCAATTCGCGCACTTGGCGTTGGTCTGCCATATGCCTTTGCCGCGGCAGTGGTGGGCGGAACGGTGGAACCCATTGGTCTTGCGCTCAACAAGCTTACGCCCGAGACGTTGACTTCACTTGGCGGTTTTACTGGCGACCAATTATTTTACATCTATGCCAGCGCGCTGATCTTTATTTCCCTGATGGTCTATCTAACTTTGCCTGACACCAAAGCCACGTCAAAGATGGAACAGCACAGCTAAATCTTCCGATCACTCGTCGCGGTAAACCCGCTCACGCTTTTCATGGCGTTCTTGGGCTTCGATTGAAAGCGTGGCGATGGGGCGGGCATCAAGCCTCTTAAGGCTAATGGGATCGCCCGTTTCCTCGCAATAACCATAGGTCCCGTCCTCAATTCGCTTCATGGCAGCATCAATCTTGGAGATCAGCTTGCGCTGTCTGTCACGGGTACGAAGTTCCAGTGAGCGATCGGTTTCTGATGACGCCCGGTCAGCCACATCAGGCAGAATGTGGTTTTCATCTTGAAGGTGTGAAATTGTTTCTTTGCTTTCACGCAAAATGTCTTCTTTCCAGGTCAAAAGCTTGGCTCGAAAATAGGCCACCTGCCGTTCATTCATAAATGGCTCTTTGTCTGAAGGAACGTAATCTTTTTCTAGCGTAACCGACATTAGGCTCTCTCCCTTGAGAAGACAATTTGGCGGCTTATAGCCAGCATGAAGCTGCGCATCAATAGTTACTCATAAGTAAAGCAAACGTCCCAAAACGGCTCCCCTCCAAATCGGCTTCCTTAACGTAAAATTATAAGAATAGCTGCAATTTGAGCATCTGTATGATTGCGGGAAAGTATGATGCGTAACATTTCGGGATTGGCTCTAATTATAATGACTTTTGCTTTGAGCGGCTGTGTAAGCAGCGCGCTTGATAGTTTGAGCAGTTTGCAGAACGGGTGCACCACGAGCACAAGCTCGGTGTCGTGCAGCTCGCCTCCAACGACGACTACACCGCCAACAACGCCACCAACCACGCCACCGGTGCCCAACACCAACACCGGCAACACGTCCGGAATAACCACTGGCGACACGACTCTGGCGCTCGAAAGCAACGTGCCCATTTCGACCATAGCCAACCCCGCAGTTTCGAAATTGGCATCGAATGCGCTACTTCCTAGCACTCCGACCAACACTTTTACAATTAATACCAATACGGCAAGCAATTCATCTTGGCCTATCACGAAAGTAATGACCTACTATCCAGCAGGCGGCACAACATCGTCACTTGCAGATAATCCCAAATATGCAGAATATCGCTTCTATGAAAAAGGCGGTTACGACGAAGAACTACAAGTCTGGTCTTGGACGGATTCCTACGCAACGCAATACCGCGATGTAACCAACAGTGGCACAGCGCCCGTGCATCAAGCTTGGTCTTTTGGTGGCAATTATACCCCTATTGCAAGTTTGCCTACAACCAATGCTTATGTAACTTACAACGGTTCTTGGACTGGCACGGCCCAAACAACAGGATGGATCGACACGATAGATCCAAACCAAACAGTGTCATACAATAACAACTGGCAGGTCAGCGGAACGTCCGCATTAAGAGTCAATTTTGGCCTTCCTACTAACAATTTTAATGGTACCTTAACTCCCACCCAATGGATTGGTGTAAATAAAAACAACCAATTGCAAGCAGTTATTCCTGGTGACGGCACAGTAAACTCACTGGTACCATTTATTACAACGCCCGGCACAACAACTGCGCCAAACATAGTGCTCGCCGGAACTTTAGCCACAAGTACAAAAGCGGGAACGCCGTCAAATCAAATCACCGGTAGCGCGGTTATGGATCCGGCAACCGGCTGGATTTCAACATCGACGAGCAATCCATTACTCGCTGGCGTTTTCGGTGCCAATGCCACTGAAGTTGCTGGTGTATTCGCACTGAGCAGCGCTAATCCTAATCCTTATGGCGGTAAAACTTCGATCAACAACGACACCCGCGGTTTTATTACAATGAGTGGCATGTTCCATGGCCAATAATATTAGGAATTTTAATTGAGATCACGTCAATCTATAGCCAAAACAAAGCTGCGCAATTTTATTTGCGCATCTTTTGCTTTATGGATTGCCCTTGGCTCGGCCAATTTGGTATCTGCAGCAGAGCGCCCTCTCACGCCAGAACAAATTGCGTATTACCAATCCGGCAATGAAGATGCGCGATTTCGTGTGCTTGTGGAAATGGCCCACACCGCCCATGTCGAAGCCGCTCAGGCTTTATTAATCAAATTTCCTCTTCAAGGACCTTTGGCAAAAAATCGAACACTGTTTCTCGAAGGCTTGATATTTGAAAAGCACGGGCGGCTCAATGAAGCCGCAACTAAATTCCGCGCCGCTCTGGCCAATGACCCTCATCTCACCTTGGTTCGCGTTGAACTCGCCAAAACACTTGCTGATCTCGATGAGAATGATAGCGCCAAGCACCATCTGCAATTGCTGGAAGCCGAGACGCAAGATCCGCAACAGCTTGCAAGCATTCGTTCATTCATCGATAGTCTCGATGCAAGGCACCCCTTCACCTTCTCTGGCTTTATTTCAATCGCGCCCAGCACCAATATCAATCAAGGCACGTCTAACAGCACGGTTTATTCTCCCGGCATTGCCGGCCTTGATGGTGTTGGGGCTGTTGGCACCATTGCACCTTCCAGCCAAGCAATGAGTGGTTTGGGCATCACCAGCGGCATCAACGTTGGTTTCAACAAACGCATAAGCGATGATTGGCAAGCTGTGTTGGCGGCAGGCCTCACAGGCACTTATTACCCAGCGTTGAATTCAGTATCTCTGGGCGCAAGCCAATCCGCAGAAATGCGCTATTTGATCAAGGATGGCTATCTTGGCTTCGGCGGTGTTTCCTCGGAAAATGCTGACCCGGTCAACCTTATGTTGGGCTACACCAGTTATGGCCCACGGCTCTCAATGGCCAAGCTGCTCACCCCACGCGATCAGCTCACCGCCGATGCCACCTATGAATGGCGCAACTATTACTCAAGCCCGATTACGAATGGCAATGCGCTGACTGTGAATGGTGTGCTGACCCATGCTTTAGATTCAACCTCCAATTTGGCTCTCTTGTTAGGTTATGAAAATGTCACGCAGCAGTTGACTTATAACTCATATCAAGACGTTTCAGTGGGCTTAGGTGCCTATAAGGAATTATCCCACGGCATCACTTTGCAAGGCCAGGGCACGGTGCGCCTTGCGGCTTTTGATGATGTGAACCCCTTCACCCTCTCCACCCGCCAAGATCAATACCTTGTGGGTTCAATCACTTTAACCAAACGCGATTGGAACATCTTCGGCTTTGCGCCATCGCTGAATTACACTTACACGCAGAATTTCAGCAACATCGAGCTTTATGACTTCAACTCTCATGCGGTCGATTTTCGTTTGACCAAGAATTTCTAGCACTCACCCTGCCGCGCTTGTGCAGAGCTTGGCAACTAGCTAAACCCGCATCATGCGCTTCAAATCCGGCAAAGACTTTCTCAACCTCCCATCGAAATCCGTCACGGTTATGGGCATGTCAGGTGTTGGCAAAACGACCTTTGCCGCACTGCTGCAACAAGCCAATTGGTTCCAGTATTCGGTCGATTACCGTATCGGCACAAAATATATGGATGAGCATATTGTCGATAACTTCAAACGCGAAGCCATGCGCAATCCGTTTTTGCACGGCCTGCTGAAAAGTGACTCGATCTATATCAAATCTAACATCAGCTTTGATAATCTCTCGCCACTCTCAACTTATTTGGGAAAGCCCGGCAACCTAGCCAAGGGCGGCATTGCCTTTGCCGAATATAAAAAGCGCCAAACCCAACACCGCGAGGCTGAGCTTCATGCGCTGATGGATGTTCCAACCTTTATTAGCCGCGCAAAAGATATTTATGGCTATGATAATTTCATCTGTGACAGTGGCGGCTCGCTCTGTGAGGTGGTTGATCCCGCTCATCCCAATGAGGCCCTAAAGGCCCTCACCGACAATACATTGCTGCTGTATATTGAGGGCACGCCTGAACACGCAAAGATGTTGGTTGAGCGGTTCCGTAAAAATCCCAAGCCAATGTATTATCAGCCAGCTTTCTTAGATGAAAAATGGCATGAGTATAAGCTGTCGCAAAACATCAAAGACGACGATGCAGTTGATCCTGACAGTTTTGCCATTTGGGGCTTCGAGAAATTGATCCATCACCGCCTGCCGCTTTACCGCGCCATTGCTGATCGTTACGGCTACACCATTCCAATGTCTGAGGTTCCCAAAGTAAAAAACCAAGAAGATTTCACGGCACTTCTCGCACATGTCATAGATCAGGCCTAAAACTCCATGCCCATTCGTATCCCTGACAATTTGCCTGCCCGCGCCATCCTTGAGCACGAGGGCGTTTCGCTGATGAGTGAAGCAACCGCCAATCGGCAAGATATTCGCCCGATGCGCATTGGCCTTCTCAATCTCATGCCAAATAAAATTAAAACCGAAACGCAATTTGCCCGTCTCATTGGCGCCACACCTTTGCAGGTGGAGTTGCAGTTGATCTCCACTGGCAGTCACACACCTAAAAACACATCACAAGAACACATGCTGGCATTTTACCAGCCATGGGAAGAAGTGCGTCAGCAATATTTTGACGGTTTCATCATCACAGGTGCGCCAGTGGAATTGCTGCCCTTTGAGCAAGTGAATTATTGGAACGAACTCACCGAAATTTATAAGTGGACGCAGACCCACGTTCATTCCACTTTTAATGTCTGCTGGGCTGCCCAGGCCGCGATTCACCATTTCCACGGTGTGCCCAAATATGCGCTGCCTCATAAAGCTCTTGGGATTTACAGCCACCGCAACTTAGACAAAGCCTCGCCTTATCTCAGAGGTTTTTCTGATAACTTTACCATGCCCATCTCGCGCTGGACGGAAGTCAGACGGCATGATTTGCCGAAAACCAAAAACCTTCATGTGTTACTCGAGTCCGAGGAGATGGGCCTGTGCCTGATTGATGATCCCGCAAATCGTCAATTACTAATGTTCAACCACATTGAATATGACACGGAAAGCTTAGGCGATGAATTCCGCCGTGATGTTGCAGCCCACAAGCCGGTCAACCTGCCCGCCAATTATTTTCCGGACAATGATCCCAATCAGATGCCGCAAAATAGCTGGCGCGCTCATGCCCATTTGTTGTTTGGCAACTGGATCAACCAAGTTTACCAGACCACGCCGTTTGATCTCAAAAACATCGGCAAGCCATAAACACTCTTGTTTTAAGCTCCCATAAGCCCCACCTTTCAGCCACAAGGAAAATACTTTGAGCTGGAATTCCATCATAGACAGCGCCCGCATCGCTGCTGGCGGATTGACTGATTTTGCCGCTGGTCTCTCTGCGCCAACACTGCGCTTAGGCGTCACTGGCTTGTCACGCTCTGGTAAAACCGTTTTCATCACGGCGCTGGTGCATGCGCTTTTGAAAAACGCCCGCCTGCCGGTATTTGAAACACAAACTGAAGGCCGCATCCGAAAGGTTTACCTTGAACCACAACCCAACGATCATCTTCCGCGTTTTGCTTACGAGCAAAACCTCGCCGCATTCATTGGTGAAAACCGCCACTGGCCCGAAAGCACCCGCCAGATCAGCCAGTTGCGCCTCACGCTTGAATATGCGCCGGAATCTTTTATCGCCCGCAATTTCGGCTCGGGCCGTCTGCATGTGGATATTGTGGATTATCCCGGTGAGTGGTTACTGGATTTGCCGTTGCTAAATCAAAGTTATCAACAATGGTCGGCGAATACTTTGGCGGCCGCAACGCAAGGCCCGCGCGCCGTTTTAGCAAAAGATTGGCTGGGCCATCTCACAACGCTTTCAGCGGACAACAAAGCTGATGAACTGACCGCAATGAAATCAGCCTCGCTCTTTAGCGCCTATCTCAAATCCTGTCGTTCACAACAAACTTCACTGTCAAGCTTGCCGCCGGGTCGCTTTCTCATGCCGGGTGATCTTGAGGGCTCGCCTTTGTTGTCCTTCGCGCCCCTCGCCGTCACAGCCGATCAACAGTTCACGTCCGGAAGTTTAGGCGCCCTCATGCAACGGCGATACAACTCTTATGTGGCACATGTGGTGAAGCCATTTTTCTTTGGCCATTTTGCGAGGCTCAATCGCCAGA
>PLXI01000005.1 GCA_003151375.1 Hyphomicrobiales bacterium | reverse complement strand
CTTCCTGCGAATTCCCGCTCTTTTGCTTCCCCCCTGCTTCCCCGTACCCCAAATTGGGGGTCGGCGGGGAAGCAAATTCAAAGGAAGCGATTGATATGCCGCGTTTAACAAAGAAATTTCTCGATGGATTGAAGCCCAAATCGCAAGACGTATTTGCTTGGGATAGTGAAATCCGTGGATTGGGTGTCAGGCTTAAGCCATCGGGCACAAAGACCTTCTTCATCCAATATCGCAACAAGTCCAATCGGACACGGCGACTGGTCATAGGTCAGTACGGAATACTCACTGTTGAACTCGCACGCGAGATGGCACGGGAGCGGCTGGTCGATGTCATTAAGGGAGAAGACCCTTCAGCGGACCGCAAGGCCGCACGCAACGCCTACACAGTCAAGGACCTCTGCAAATGGTACCTGCTCGAAGCGGAGAGTGGTCGCTTGTTGAGCCGAAAGCGCAGACCAATCAAGGCATCAACGCTGGAAAGGGATAAGTCATGTATTGAAACACACATTGGACCTCTGATTGGACATCAGGTGTTGGAAGGTCTCACGCGCGCGGATGTTCAGAAGTTCCACGCAGATATTGTTGCTGGAAAAACCGCTGCAAGAAGGATTGGTCGTGGAGGCAATACCACGGGAGGGCAGGGAGCAGCAGGTCGCACCGTAACATTATTGCATTCGATTTTTGAGCATGGGATCAGGCTAGGCATCACGGAGGTGAATCCCGCTCGAGGTGTTCGCAAGGCAGCGTCGAATGTCAAAGATCGCCGATTGTCCATTGAGGAAATAATGAGGCTCGGCTCAGCCCTTTCTCAGCTCAGCGAAGAAAATGAAAATCCAACAGGCCTAGCAGCGATCAGGTTCATTGCATTGACTGGCTTTCGGCGAAGTGAGGCGCTGTTGCTCGAGAAGAGCTGGATTGACGATGACTATCGTTCAATCAAGTTTCCCGACACCAAGACCGGTAAGCAAACACGCATCATTGGTCAAGCGGCGGCACAAGAAATAAAACTCCAGCTGAAGCGTTCCAGATCGAACTATGTTTTCCCTGCAGATTTCGGAGATGGTTCCTTTGTCGGCCTTCCTCGTGTTCTGGGTCGCGTCCTTAATCGCGCCCGGATTGATGGCGTGAGCCTGCACACACTCCGACATACCTACGCAAGTTTGGCGGCGGAAATGGGATTCACAGAACTGACGATCGCTGGTTTGCTCGGGCACGCCTCACGAGGAGTGACCCAACGCTATATTCATATCGATGAAGCACTTGTGTTGGCTGCTGACAAGGTGTCGGCAAGAATGCAGCAACTACTCGACCAGCAACAAGCCAGTGAGACATCATAATTTGTCCAGTGATTGATAGGAATGACAATCCAAAAAAATCAATAAGTTAGAAACCGTCGTGTGCGCTACGTGTTCAGTAAGCGATGGTGTGTTGCGGGGTAAATTGGGAAAGACACTTAGATCGGTGCGTCGCAAACTATTGGTCGAGTTTCTTGTCGAAAGGCGTGAAGCGATCGGATTGACCCAAGCGGAACTCGCCGAAGACTTCGGAGAATATCAGTCTTTTGTGGCGCGGCTTGAGAGTGGACAACGGCGCGTTGACGTCATCGAGTTTCTTGAATTGGCCAGAATGCTCAAGTTCGACCCGGTAGCTGCGTTAAAGAAATTCGAAAAGTTCAGGTAACAGTGATTTTGTTTCAATTATCAAATCTGAGTGAAGCAGAGCTACAAATATATACCTACGTTTACCCGCACCATAATATTGCATGCAAAGGACCTGATACTTCGACTTGTCTTACGCACCGCCGCAGCCATCTGACAAATCCCAGATCTCGCTGACCTGCTGGCCGGTGAATTGGTGTTCGCGGATCAGCAATTTGGCCAGTCCACCATAGGCTTTCCAATGCCAGCAGCGGCAGCAGCAAGGTCCCTTTTCGGTGGAATTTTCCATGGCGAAATCATAGGACTTCTGTTCCTCTGCGGTGAGCGCCAAGTCGTAATATGACAGCATCTTGGCCGCGAGGCTGGCATCCAAATCATAGGGATCGGGCGGAATATCGGCCATCGTTTTATATTTCTTGAGGGTCTCGACCTGCTTGATATAACGCGCCCGCTCCATCGGGCTGCAACATGAGCCTTGAATGCGCGAACCAACAGGCATGGAAGGAATTGAATCGAGGAAAGCCTTGGTGCAACTGCTGTTGCCATGGGTGCTTAGGAAATCGAAACGCTGATCCAGGGATTTTCCAACTAATGATTCTGCCGCCGATGCGGGTCGGATAAAGAACATCGCCCAGGTGGCAGCGAATGCCGCGCGGCGCGTGATGTGGTTTGGTGTTGTTTGATATTCTTTGGTCATCCGATCCTCCCAAAAATTGGAAATGTTTCAAGCAGCCAGTACGAAAATTCCGACATGTATCCCGTCATCATGGCAAGCCCCATGGCGATCATTACGCCGCCCGCCGAAATCTTCAGGACCCGGCCAGCCCGTCGTAATGACGTCATGCGCCGCATCAAGCCTTCCGCAAATAATGTTGAGAGCAGAAAGGGTAATGCCAACCCTAGCGAATAGGCGGTGAGCAAAACAATGCCTGCCGACGTTGTCGCCGATGTGGCGCTGACGGTGAGAATGGCACCGAGAACCGGACCAATGCAAGGTGTCCAGCCAAAGCCAAAGGCCAGGCCCAACACAAAACCACCAAGCAAATTTCCAGTGGGAAGCTGGCCGTGATAGCGGATGTCGCGTTCCATCCACGGCATGGGGATGAGGCCCGTTGCAAACACACCAAAGACAATGATGATGGCACCACCGATGATATTTGTCTCATAGCGGTAAGACAGCAAGAGCCTGCTGAGCAGCGTGGCGCTCGCGCCCAAGGCGATGAATATGGCCGAAAAGCCGAGAACAAATCCAAGGCTTGGCAACATGGCCCGCCATCTCGTGACAGACCCTTGCGGCAGGTTGCCTGAGACATAAGAAATATAGCCCGGCACCAAGGGCAAAACGCAAGGCGACAGAAATGAAATCGTTCCGGCAGCAAAGGCGGCGAGCAAGCCAATGTCAGAAATAGCACTCATCAACCGAACCAACTTTTCAGCCAACCCCATAGACCCTGTGCGGCATGGCTCACCGGATGATGATCGTTGATCAATGCGTTGACAAATTTGACCAGATTCAAATTCTCGAATTTGAGGCTGTGAAAGCGGGCCACAAGCCTGCCATCGGCGCGAATGACGCTGGTCACCACACCATGCATCTGGTCACCATTCGGCATGATTTTGAATTCAGCACCGTAAGATTTGGCAAGTTCGCGGGTCGAATCCTCCGGTCCTCCGGGTGCAGCGGTGAGAAAAGTCCAATTCACCGGATCAAGACCGTGGTTCGTTCCGAAGTCTTTTAAAACCTGTCCGAAATCGCGTTTGGGGTCGGTGGTGATGGAGAGGAACTCCACCATGTTTTTCATCGGCGTGATGTTCACCATTTTTTGAATCTCGGCAATCTTCTCGGCATGGAGCGGACAAAAATCCGGACAGTTTGTGTAAATGAAATGCAGCACCACGACCTTGCCCTTGAAATCCGCAAGACTGACTTTGCGACCATCTGCATCCTGCAAGGTGAAACTCGGCGCTTCCACATCGACAGGCTGAAAAAACTTCTCCTCAGTGACGAATTCTTGCGAAAGTTCTGCGAGCGAATGGGCAAAGGCCGACGATGCCGATGCGGACAACACAATCGCACCCAGCAGACTTCTCCGCGAGATATTCGGCAGTCTAACAGTCATTAACAGCAATCCTTGTGATCGCTGGGTTTGCCATCCGTGGGCAAGATTTTTTCCATTGGCGCATTTGCTTTGCTTTTCATGCCCATGGTGCACATTCCGAGAGCGCACATGGCAACACAGGGCGCAACGCTTAGGAGCAATGGCGCAATACCTGCGGCTACCAGCCAGCCCCAACTCGAATAGGCCCCAAGGCCGAGAACAATAGCCGCGACAGCCAAAATGCCAAAGCGATTACCAAACAATTGCCGTGCCCCGGATCGCAGAGCGCTTTCTTGTCGAGGGTCAGTGTGTTGATTTATCGTCATGGTGTCGTCTCCTTTTGTTTGGTGATGATGGTTTTGAGAAAGCTGATCATGTCGGGCGCGTCCCATTCGGCTGGCCCTTCCAGTCGTCCTAGTTCGCGGCCTTGGGCGTCAAGCAACAGGGAAGCGGGAAGTCCCCAAACCCCAAGCCCGTCGAGTGCGTGATTGGCTCCGGGTGCCACATAGGCCGTCAGATGTTGAATGCCGGTCTCGACATAGAAGACATCCACCACGGTGAAGCCCTTGCGGTCGATGGAAACCGGCAAAACCATAAAGTCTGGCCCGCCAAGTGCCGCCTGAAGCCTGTCCAGCGACGGCATTTCCTTGCGGCACGGCCCACACCAGGTGGCCCAGAAATCCACCAGCACGGGCATGGTGCGTGAGGCCTCGATGACGTCGGCCATGAAGGTCTTCTGATCGCCGTCGANNCACGGCCCACACCAGGTGGCCCAGATGTTGAGGAGAATAACCCTGCCCTTGAAATCGGAGAGGGTGAGTGATTTACCATCGTGATCTGTAAACTGAAGTTCAGGCATCGGCTTTGGCGCATCATTCATCACCAAGCCTTGCGGTGCTGCAAAGGCTGGTTTGTTGAAGATGGCTGCACTGGCTGTGGCAAGTGCAAAAAATTGCCGCCGCTTCATGTGCTCGCTCCTTTACGCAAACGTTCAACCATTGGCAGGATAGTGATGGACAGGGCTTCGGGTGTCACCGCGCCAATATGCTTATAGGCAATGATGCCATCAGCCCCGACCACGAAAGTTTCGGGCACGCCATATACGCCCCAGTTGATGGCGATGCGCCCATCTATATCTGCTCCGGTGCGCGTATAAGGATCGCCCATCGTGTCAAGCCACTTGGCCGCGTCATCAGGTGAATCCTTGTAGTTAATGCCATGGATCGGTACGGTCTTGTCTTGCGACAGCCGCATAAAGATCGGGTGTTCAGCGCGACAGGCCACGCACCATGAGGCAAACACATTGACGAGCGACACTTCGCCGACGAGATTTGTACTCGCCAAACCGAGTGTCCGGCCCTTGACGGGTGGCAGATCAAAGGCTGGCGCTTTTTGCCCGATCAGCATGGAAGGAAGTTTGCTGGGATCACGGTTTAACCCGAGAGCGAGAACGCCCGCCACGCCCACAAAGCCCAATGCAGGCAAGGCGAGAACAAGTCTCCGACGCGACGCAAATCCGTTTGGCGATTCGGAAGGCTCAATCAAATTTTGTTCTGTCATCTCTTAATCTCACATCAATGAAATCCGGCGCGGCAGCAGTGTTGCCGCGCCGGTATGTTCAGTTGCAGTCTCAGCTCTTTGGATAAGTGTCATAGACCGTGGGTTCGCCGCCGCCCTTGGTGAAGGCCATGGTGGTGTAGGTTTGTTGTGCCATGCCGGGCATCGCATCAAAGCCCATGCCCGGAATGCCCATCGGCATCCCCGGCATGGAAAGGCCGGTGATGGTGGGCATGGTGGTCAGCATTTTTTTGACCTGATCAGCAGGCACAAAGCCTTCGACAATGTAGTTACTGATCTTGATGGTATGGCAGCCACGCAATTGTGCAGGAACGCCTTCTTTCGCGGCGACTTGATCAAGATCATTGGTCGGAATGATGTTGATCTTGAAACCGTTCTTTTCGAGATAGGCGGCATAGGTTTCGCAGCAGGTGCAGCTCGGGTTCTTGTACATCGTGCCCATGATGGCATCTGCGAAGGCGGGCAGCGGCATGGCCAACAGCACAGCAGTTGTAACGATACGATAGACAGTTTTCATTTTAGTACTCCTTTGTGTTAAAAGTTGGTTGAGTTAGTAAAGTCACTTGGCACAACATGGGCTGGCCAATTCTCCTTGTGGACATGACGAGCGACAGGCTGAGCAATCCGACGCCGAGTGCACCGAATTCCTCGCCACCGAACGGGAGCAACGTGATCAGCGTGCCCGCGCCCAAGAAGGCAAGCGCAGGGCTCAGCACGAAAGTTCCGCAAGCGGCACATCCGATTCCAAACAACCCGCCCACCAGCCCGCCGAGGCTCGTGGCAGTCACGATTTGTCCAGATTGCGATCCCAGTCGCCGATGTTCCCGAAAAACATAAGTGATCACGGCGATGTTCATGCCGAACAGAATCGCGATTGCAATCGCACATGACGCCGAGAAAATCGTAAAATTGGTGCTGATTGAGCCGATGAGCGCCAGCAGTATCTTGACCTTGTCGGCTATCGGCAACCATTGCGAAGTTGCGATTTGCCAGACGAGGCCAAGATTCCCCAACCAAGTGGTCAACACGAATGTTGCAAGCGCGATCATTGCGGCAAGCGCAACATACCAACCTCGGCTAAAGACTTGTGCGAGCGCCTGGACAATCATTTCAGATCATTCCTCCTTGAGCGCTGCGTCAATGATCGCCTTGACCGCATCAGCAGGCATTGCACCATTGACCGGGAAGATGTGGCCCTTGGAATTGATCACGAGGCTGTAAGGCGTGCCCGTTCCCCCTGAAGCCATTCCGTCCTGCTCGTTTGCCTCAATGTGGGCAGCGAATTTCCCGCCGCGTTGGTCGCCTTGAAGGCACGTCTCGAATTTGGCTTGATCGAGACCGGTATCTTTTGCAACGATCGGGAGCTGCGCCAAATCCAAGCGGTTATTTGACGGTGCAATTTCAAACAGTCTGTCGGCATAAGCCCAAAACGCCTTGTTGCCGCCTTGCTCTGCGGCGCATTCTGCGGCCTGTGCTTCCTTGCGCGCCTTTGAGTGAATCTGGTCGAGCGGAAAGTGACGGTAGACCCAGGCGACTTTTCCATCCTTTTCGTAATCAGTCATCACCTGTTCCATGGTCGCGTGAAAGCCTTTGCAGAAGGGGCACTCGAAATCCGAGAACTCGATGACCTTGACGGCAGCATTTACATCGCCTCTGATGTGATCTTCGGCGTTGACGGGTTTTACGCCCTTGGCCGCTTCACTGAGCCTTTGATCCTCGGCTTGCTTCTCCTGATCTTGCAGCTTCTGCATGGCTTCGGTGATCACCTCCGGATGAGCGAGAAGATAGGTGTGGATGATCCCTTCGATTTCGGTGTTCTGCTCGGCGCTGAAATGTGCGGTCGCCTTGCTTTGATCATCGGCCCACGCAGGCATGACGAGTGCAAGTGAGAGTGCAAAGGCAACAATCAATTGTTTAACTGGGTTTTTTATTTTCATGGTCTTGTCTCCTCGATGTTGGATCAGGTTACGTGGAAGACGGTCATCAGGCCCGTCATCTGGTGATCGGTGATGTGGCAATGGAGCATCCACTTGCCGGGATTGTCGGCCACGAAGGCACACTCAACGACATCCTTGGGAGCCATCAGGACCGTGTCTTGCCATTGGCGAAAAGGAACGGGTGTGCCATTGCGGGTCAGCACCAACATGCTGAAACCGTGAATATGCATGGGGTGATGCCAAGCGGTGTCATTGCGCAGGGTAATGCGGCAGGTTTGCCCGCGCTGAAGGGTGAACAGCGGTGCCATATCCATTTGGCCATCACCCGTCATCGACATGCCATTGATGGCCCAGATCGGGCCACCACCCATGCCGGGCATGGCCATGCCATTCATGCCGCCCATGCCTTTGAGCCTGCCACCACCCATCATGCCGCCCTGCAAAATGATCTCTTGCTTCACAGCATTTGTCAGGTCTGGCTCAGGCAATGGATTGCGCGGTAGCGTCAATTGCGCATCAAGGATGTGATCCCGCAGGGGCGGGCCAGTGTCATAAGTCAGATTGGTCAACGTATAAGAAAGACCGTCATAGAAATCATCGATCACCGAGAACTTTTGGCTAGGTTCTCCCGTCATGTCGATCACCACATCAGCACGCATGGCGGGACCGAGAACAATGCGGTCGTCTTCAAGTTCATGGGGTTCGCAAGGCTGGCCATCCAAAGCGATAATGACGGGATGATGGCCCTCAAAACGCAGCGCATAGATACGGGCGAGCGAGGCATTGGCTAATCGCAGCCTGATCCGCTCCCCGGCTTTCACTGCCAAGTCGGCAGGCTTGGCACCATTGATCGTCACCAGATTGCCAATGCGGCCTGACATGGCGGCATCCATCATGCTGCCGAAGCCTGGGGCAATTTGGCCCGCATCTGTCAATCGCCAATCCTGCAACAGCCAGGCGATTTCGCGGTCTACGGCAACGAGTGCCTGTTCCTCAACAATCAGTAGTCCGGCCAGTCCGTGTCCAATTTGCTGCAAGCTGTTGGCGTGGGGGTGATACCAAAAGGTTCCCCCATCCGGTGGCGTGAATTCGTAAGTGAAGCTTTCACCAGCTTTGATCGGCGGCTGGGTTAGGCCCGGTACGCCGTCCATCGCATTGGGCACGCGTATGCCATNNAGGGTGTCTTGGTCAAGCCGGTTTTCGACGCGGGCGCTGAATGGCACACCTTGCTTCAATCGCAGAACGGGTGAGGAGGGGGCACCGTCATAAGACAGCACGTCGGTTTGCTGGCCTCCGGCCCCCAATGTGGCGCGGGCAGGCTGCGGCGCAAGTCGCAACACTTCTTGCGCTACGGCAGGGCGCAAACCCATCGCTGCGGCGGCACTAAGCCCACTCAGAAGCAGACCTCTGCGGGATATGTTAATTCTCGAACTGGAATACACGCGTCGAACCTTCACAATTGCGTTGATGATCAGATGATTGCGCAAAGCTGCACAATCATTACTTTGTCCGTTCACTGCGCGAAGGCAGCGACGGCTCAATCAAACGATGTTGGAGGTTCGTGGAGGATAGGGATCCGGTACAGGCGACTGGCCTTTGAGCCAGATGTCGAAGGCCATTAAAAACATTTGCTGCTGCCGAACCTGGAGTATCGCAACAGTCTGGTTGCTCACGACGATGGCAACGCAGACGGGCGCGCACACCATGGCCTTGCCGTCCATGTCGCCAATGCATTGCTTGCAACCATTGCTGTTGGAATTGTCCATGCCTACCATCATCGACATTTTGGTAGGCTCAGGCATGAATGTCGCCGCCTGAACAACCGACAGGCCCATGCTCGCTGTCACAAGGAAAGCGAGCACGATCACAAATACCTGTTTGGCAGACCAACGCATCATGGCGGTAAAGTTAGCAGAAAGATTGCGGCGAACAAGTGGCGGAAGCGAAAGCCCTTGGTTTTCTCATTCTTGCAGGACGAGGGCCACGACGGCACCATATTGCTGGATTGGTGCTTCTTGTTGTGATCGGCAATGTTTGCTGCACAGGCATTATTTGAAACCTCATCCTCAATTTACTTAAGTTCAGAACACATCTCCAGGTGTTGAGTAGCTCTTGCATCCCTCCTCCCTAGGGGGTAGGGCATTCTAATGAAACACGCTTCCCATCCCGATATCATCGCGAAACTGAAACAGGCTCAGGGGCAAATTGGCAGCATCATAACCATGATGACCGAAGGTCGTTCCTGCATGGAACTTGCGCAGCAACTGCAAGCGGCTGAGAGCATCGTTCACCTCGCTAAGCGCACACTGATCCAAGATCATATGGAGCATTGCATCGCCGATGCCGCAAGCGAAGGTGGAAAAGCTGCAAAACAAGCTATGGCCGAATTCAAAACACTATCAAAATATTTGTGAGTAACAACATGGTTTCGAAGTTTCTGGATTGGTTTGGCTTCGGCAATCAAGGTGAATTTCAAGCGGGTTCTGGCCATGATCACGGCTCTGGTGATCACGGGCATACGCACGGGGTGATTGATGCTTCCATCACCACAACAACACGCGGCATCTGGGCGATCAAATGGTCATTTATCATTCTCGCAATCACGTCGGCCTTACAGTTGGTAGTGGTCTATCTCTCCAGTTCGGTAGCCTTGCTGGCTGATACGATTCACAATGTGGCTGATGCTACGACGGCCATCCCCTTGTGGGTCGCCTTTGTGCTGGTCCGCCGCCCGCCCACAAAAGTTTTTAACTATGGGCTGGGTCGTGTGGAGGATTTGGCTGGCATTTTAATTGTGGGCATCATTTTGTTCAGCGCGGTGTTTGCAGGATATGAAGCCATCAATCGCCTCATTCATCCGCAGGCGATCACCTTTCTGGGCTGGGTCGCGGTAGCGGGTATCATCGGCTTTCTGGGCAATGAAAGTGTTGCCGTCTTCCGGATTAAGGTTGGCCGTGAAATTCAGAGTGCTGCCTTGATTGCCGATGGCTATCACGCGCGGACAGACGGCTTAACCAGCCTTGCCGTTGTCGTTGGTGCTTTTGGCGTGTGGCTTAGATTTCCTTTGGCTGATCCGATCATCGGCTTGCTCATTACCATCACCATTCTGGGCATCGTCTGGCAATCGGCCAAATCGGTTATTGTCCGCGCCCTTGACGGCGTTGAGCCAGCCATCGTTGATGAAATTCAACACGCCGCAGATCATGTGAAGGGCATCAAGATCGTAAGCGCGCGGGCCCGCTGGATCGGTCACCGGCTGCATAGTGATGTGGCCATTGCTGTTGATGACAAACTATCCGTCATCGCCGGGGTGAAGCTCGCCGAGCAATTGCGTAGTGAGCTATTGGGCCACATCTCGGCTCTTCGCACCGCCACGGTTACATTTGTATCACCGGGTGATGCCAGCTCGTTTGAATTGGCGCCACTCGCGCACTCGCCACATCAAGAGCCGGAGCCATTTGTGGTGAAGAGCAAATTTGCCAATGGTAAGCTTTCTATCGTGGATATGCCGAAGGGCGAGCGCTTCCGCCTCTCGCTTTCAAAAGCGGTAAAGGGCCTGCAAGCCACCGTTGTCATTGATCGCGGCAAGTTCAAGGAAAAATTGTTGCTGATCGCCAACTCAGATTCTAATATATATGAAAGCAGCGTTGCACCCGCCGAGCCACATGAGTTCACAGCAAAGCTGGTTCTAAAATCCAAAACGCAGGCCGTTACTCTGCCGTTTAAGATGAAAGAATCAGGGGGCCATCATCATTGAAAGGCATTGAGTTGTTCATTTGTATCCAATATTGAACATGCCAGGGCCATAGGATAATTTCAATCGATGTTCTTTTTTTTCTCCAAATCTCTTGCATTCATTTTAACGCCTTCAAATCTGTTGGTGATGTTTGGCCTGTTCGGTTTGCTATTGTTAACGCTCAAGTGGCGGCGGTCTGGAATTTTGTTCATTGGTGCTGCTATCATCGGAACTGCGATTGCCGGCTGGTCGCCACTTGGTCCAGCACTTTTGATGGCCCTTGAAGACCGCTTTCCCAAACCGGAATTGCCAAAGGCGATCACTGGAATTGTAATGTTGGGGGGTGCCGTAGACATTCACATCACACAGGCCCGAGGCAGTGAGGCTTGGAATGATCAGGCGGAGCGCATCACGACTGTTGCCGAACTCGCCAATAAGTTTCCAAACGCGCGGATCATTCTTTCGGGCGGGGCAGGTAAACCAGACGGCTTCAATGAATCTACGATTACAAAGCAAGCCCTCGTCGCCATGGGATTGCCGGACGCGCGCCTGGAACTTGAAACACAGTCACGCAATACCTGTGAGAACGCCGCACAGAGTGTGCTTGTGGCAACACCCAAGGCTGATGAAGTCTGGTTGCTCGTCACGTCCGCGTCTCACATGCCACGGGCCATGGCCTGCTTTCGCGCCGTCAATTTCAATGTGGTTCCCTACCCGGTTGACTATCACACGCGCGGTGCCGAGGACTTGCGCCGAATGCAGGAGTCAGCCGTGGATGGTCTGGCTGAGGTGGACCTTGCAGCCCATGAGTGGGTTGGCCTCATCAGCTATCGTATCGCGGGTTTAACCCACGAATTCTTTCCCGCTCCCTGATCGTTGAAATAAATGAGAATGCAAACAGGAAAATTACGCCAGCCATCTTTGATGGTCTGGCTCCTTCATTGGGTCTCAGCGATTTTAGTTCTGTACCTTCTCTTAACCTCATTGACATCTGGTCTTGGGCTCTCACAGAGGGTCACCCCCGCTAACTGGATGGATTGGCATTTGTCGGCTGGTATCGCGGTGCTCGTCACAAGTGTGATCAGATTGTGGACATCAAATCCTTGGAAAAATTTGGTCTGCGTTTTCAAATCAAAGAAGCCGGAGACAGGGGCGATAAAGTCAATTCTGCTTTTCACGGTCTTTGCCGCAGCGATTACCGGACTTGCGATTTATCAAAAATCGCCATTTGGCAAATCTGTTGTCATTTTCGAAATGTTTCCGATGCCAACTCTCATACGCCTCAGTCATTCAGTGCATAATGCAGTGATTGATATTCACATCGCTCTGGCATTCATCATTGCTGCTTTGATAATTGTGCATGTAATTGATGGGTTCAGAAAAAATGCGATGAGCGGGAAGTCGCGTTTTGCCACTATGGCATGGCCTCGGCGCAGAGAATTCTGAACGCAAGTTTTTATGACGCGGCCATGTGAGTTATATCACATCAAGTGTGCCCATCATGCCTTGGTCTTCATGTTCGAGAATGTGACAGTGATACACGCGAAGGCCCGGCATGCTGTGGCGAAGTTTGATGCGAACGGTTTCCTTGGCTGTGATGTTGACCGTGTCCTTCCAGGCAAGAAAAGGTGCTACGGTTTTGCTGCCATTTTTCTCGCGCTCGACAATTTGAAACTGTGTGCCGTGAATATGAAAAGGGTGATCCATGTCGGAGTTGTTGAAGATTTCCCATAGCGCAACTTCGCCGACGCGGGCTTTAAGATCGACGCGGTTCATGTCGAAAGACTTTCCATCAATGAGAAAATCCATAGTCATGGCATCTTTCGTCATGCCCATGTTCTCGCTGAATTCAATACGATGCCGCGCGGTTGGCTCGCCGAGCGGAACAATATCGCGAAGTTTTTCAGGCAGTGTCACTGGTTGAACGACAGGCCCAGCTAGGTTGAACGTCATCAAACTGGTAGTCATTGCCGGAGGCTTATTGCCACCCATCCAGCCGCGCTCATAGGCCTTGCCCGACAAAGTGACAGGGCCCACTTTTGATTGGAAATCAACGATGATTTCAGCGCGTTCGGCAGGTGCCAGCAGAAGCTCCTTGAAACCCTTAATGGGTGCGGTGATAAGCCCGCCATCGGTGCCAACCAAGGTCATGCTGTGCCCGTCCAAACTTAAGCGCAGGAAGTGGCCATTGGTGGCGTTGTAGATGCGGAACCGGTGGCTTGATCCAGGTGGCAAGGTCAACACCGGCTGCTTGCTGCCGTTGACCAAAACATGATCGCCTTCGCGACCATTCATCAAGTCGGCCGCTGTATTCTCAGCAATCGTGCCGTCGGCATTGAGACTGACGCTGCTGATGAACAGCACGGTGTCCCCAAGTTCGGTGGGCAAGGGATCATTCTTGCTGCGAACAATAAACGGTGCTGCCAGACCGCGATAAACCTGTTCGGAGGTTTGCCCATGAGGGTGGGGGTGATACCAGTAGGAGCCTGCACTACCTTCCGGGATGGTGAACTCATAAATGCGATCAGAACCACTCGCCACGGGATTTGTGGGGTTGCCATCTTGGTCTGCGGGAACTTCAAGTCCATGCCAATGGATAGTGCTCGCCTGATCGGGGATGCGATTCTTGAAAGCAATCTTGACGTGGTCACCCTCGAAAACCTCAATCATCGTACCGGGAACCGAACCATTATAGGCCAATACTTGAGTGGCCATTCCGGGCACGAATTCGTGCGAGGCAATTCCGGCTTCGATTGTGGCTTCAAATACGGCTGGAGCATTTGATTGGTTTACCAATTTGGCCAATCCGGAAAGCGGTGCGCCAACGGGCAGCTTGCGGATGCGCTTTGTGGATTTGGACGCAGCGCCGGACATATTCATTCCGGCCATATTGCTGCCAGACATAGTCATGCCAGCCATGGCCTTGGTCACGTTTAAAGCAAACGCGGCAGAACCCAACAAAAACTCTCGTCTTTTCATTATGACCTCACGGTGCGAATTACGATCATGGAACGTTGATGGATCATCGATCAGTACGGCCCAGAACGTCGATGATTTCAGAAATTTTCTTTCGTTGATCAGTCTTGTTACCGCTGGCGATGGCGTGTTCAACACAATGGCTCACATGATCGCGCAGAATTTCTTCTTCGGCGCGGCGCAAGGCGGCACGCACCGCAGAAATTTGTGTGACGATGTCGATACAATACCGATCCTCTTCAACCATGCGTGAAAGGCCGCGCACTTGGCCTTCAATCCGGTTGAGACGTTTCTGTATTGCGGCCTTTGTTTCTTTCTGCATGATTGACTTATACCTCTATGGGGTATAGGTGTCAAGGCAGGAGACAACCAGCATGGAACATGAATTCAAAATCACCCACATGAAAGATCAAGTCACCAACGGTGGAGCCATTGATCCGGTCTGCGGCATGACGGTTGTCATAAAATCGGCCAAACATCAGGCAGACTATCAAGGGCAAACTTACTATTTCTGCGGGGCTGGCTGCAAAACCAAGTTTCTGGCCAACCCGGCCAAATATCTGACAGCGGTGAAAGTCGAAGACCCTATGATCGCGGGTGCAATTTATACCTGCCCGATGCACCCGCAAATCCAACAGGTAGGCCCGGGAACATGCCCCATTTGTGGCATGGCGCTGGAGCCCATGGTAGTCACCGCCGAGAGTGGCCCCAACCATGAGCTTATTGATATGACTCGCCGATTGTGGATTGGTTTGGCGCTCGCCATTCCGGTGCTAATTCTAGAAATGGGAGGCCATATCACAGGTCTTACCATGCTCTTGGGCCAGCAGCTTTCCAACTGGATTCAATTGATCTTGGCCACGCCGGTTGTGTGGTGGGCCGGTTGGCCGTTTTTTGAGCGTGGCTGGCAATCTTTGAAAACCCGCAATCTCAACATGTTTACTTTAATTGCCATGGGCGTTGGGGTGTCGTGGACTTATAGCGTCATCGCCACGCTTATTCCCAATATCTTCCCCGCAGCTTTCCGCCAAATGGATGGTGCTGTGTCGGTTTATTTTGAAGCGGCTGCGGTGATTACAGTTTTAGTTCTGCTCGGCCAAGTGCTGGAACTGCGCGCGCGTGACCAGACATCAGGGGCGATCAAGGCGCTTCTTGGTCTTGCGCCCAAGACAGCGCGTCGCATTGGCGCCGATGGCCAAGAGCAAGAGGTTGCTCTTGAGAATGTTGTCATTGGCGATTTCCTGCGGGTGCGGCCCGGCGAGAAAGTTCCAGTTGATGGTCAAATTACTGAAGGTCATTCGGCATTGGATGAATCCATGGTGACGGGTGAGTCAATGCCAGTGACTAAAGATGTCGGTGCCAAAGTAATTGGCAGCACACTAAATGCCAGCGGCAGCTTTGTGATGCGGGCGGAAAAAATCGGCAGTGAGACAATGCTTGCCCGCATCGTTCAGATGGTGGCCAACGCGCAACGAAGTCGGGCACCCATTCAGAGGCTCGCCGACCAAGTTTCGGGTTGGTTTGTGCCAGCGGTGATCGGTGCTGCCGTCGTGGCATTTGCGGCATGGTCGATCTGGGGCCCAGAGCCGCGCTTCACCTATGGTTTGGTTGCAGCTGTTGCCGTTCTCATCATTGCCTGCCCTTGTGCCTTAGGGCTAGCCACGCCGATGTCGATCATGGTGGGCGTGGGGCGTGGGGCGCAGGCAGGCGTCCTCATTCGTGATGCCGAAGCCCTGGAACGCATGGAGAAGATTGATACCATCGTCATCGACAAGACCGGCACACTGACCGAGGGCAAGCCCTCTGTAACCTCAATCGCAACAGTTGCGGGCCAATCAGACAATGATGTTTTGCGCTTGGCCGCTTCGGTTGAACAAGCGAGTGAACATCCGCTGGCAGCGGCCATCGTCAATGCCGCCAAGCAACGTAAACTGGAGTTGGCCAAAGTTATGGGCTTTGATGCGCCTTCCGGCAAAGGTGCCATCGGCATGGTGGAGCGCAATCGCTTGGCCATCGGCAATGCCAAGTTTATGGGTGAGCTTAAGATTGCCGTGAGTGCGCTTTCAACAAAAGCTGAGGCGTTGCGCGGCGAGGGCGCAACGGCTGTTTATGTGGCCATCAACGGCAAAGTTGCGGGTGTGATTGCAATTGCCGATGCAGTTAAGGCAACAACGCCTGATGCGCTGGCCGCTCTACGCCAAGCGGGTATTCGCATTGTGATGTTAACTGGCGACAATCGCACCACGGCTGATGCTATTGCCAAGCGCCTCGGCATAACTGAAGTGGAGGCTGATGTTCTGCCCGACAAGAAGGCCGACGTGGTGAGCAAGCTGAAAGCCCAAGGCCGCGTGGTGGCCATGGCAGGGGACGGTGTGAATGATGCGCCAGCCCTTGCCGCCGCAGATGTCGGCATTGCCATGGGCACAGGCACAGACGTAGCCATGGAAAGTGCGGGTGTCACCCTGCTCAAGGGCGATCTGATGGGGATCGTGCGCGCCCGCAACTTGTCCAAGGCGGTGATGGGCAATATTCGCCAGAACCTATTTTTCGCATTCATCTATAATGCTGCGGGTGTGCCTATTGCAGCGGGCGTGCTTTACCCAATGTTCGGCATACTATTGTCACCGATGATCGCCGCCGCTGCCATGGCCTTGAGTTCAGTGAGTGTAATCGGCAATGCCTTGCGGATGCGCAGCGCTTCGATAAGCTAATTTGTATTACGCCGATCGCGCCTGCTGCTTGCGCCAGCCATAGGGCGTTTTGCCTTGCGGCTTATAGATCGACAATATCATCGGTAGAAGCAACACCAGAAGTCCTGCGCCAGCATGGAACGCAAGCTGATAGCCTGCTGCTTTGAGTTCCGCGTGGGGCAAAGGTGTTTGCGTTGTAAGACGCGCCGCCTCAGAAATGAGTGCTGTTTTAATCAGCAGTATTGTTGTGGCAAATAGGGTGATCACGAGTTTGAACAAAACCCAATAATGTCGGAACAAGCCCCAAGCCGTGCCGAGTGATTGGATGAGACCGGTAAGCAGGGCCGCAAATGCCAGAGGCACGACGACAAACCGAGCAATGACATTCATGGCAAAATAGGCTGCGCGCAAAGCCCCATCATCTGCGGTGGTTATCGCGACAATGGCGAGTGCCAAAAATGCTGCAATGGAACCCAGCAAGCCGACCGATGATGTGACATGCAACGTAAGTGCAAACTTCCGCAAGGAGGGGTGCATGGTCATGGCCGCATTAACCGCCTGTTGGCATGGAGTGCAATCCCGCCATGCCGCCAATAAAGAAGTGTGAGACAACCATAATGATCAGGACGATGGCGATGCCCACCGACCACTTTACCCATCGTGGTGTTCTATATTCGCCATTCCTTTTTGGATCGACCATGAAGTCCTCAACCTATTACCTGAATTAGCTCTATCGATACACTGTGTCTCTGTCAATTCATTTTGTTTTTATATCGACATTTCGACTCAATGGAGTATGGTTGAGCTATGCCAAAACTATGGAACACCACGATCACGACGCACCGGCAAGCCGTGCGCGATGCCACATTGGATAAAGCCGCTGCGCTTGTTGAAAAACATGGGCTGGCTTCGGTGACCATGTCGCAGATTGCTGAAGCAGCAGGCATTGGGCGCGCCACGCTTTATAAGTATTTCCCCGATGTCCAGTCCATCCTCACAGCTTGGCATGAACGCCATGTCAGCAATCACCTGCAACACCTCGCTGAAATCCGAGATCAAGGCGGAAGTGTTGGCGAGCGCCTCAAAGCCGTGCTGGAGACCTATGCCTTCATCGCCCATGAACGCCACAACATTGAGCTCGCATCGCTGATGCACCAAGGCAGCCACGTTGTTCGCGCCCAGGAAAAACTTGTTACGCTCATAGCCGATCTATTGAAGCAGGGCGTGAAAGCCGGCGAGATTCGAGGTGATGTCGCGCCAAATGAATTGGCGGGCTATTGCCTTCATGCGCTTACAGCAGCAGGCAATCTCCAGTCAAAAGCTGCGGTGCATCGACTTGTCGCCATCACTTTGACCGGTCTGAATCCGGACCGAAGACCCACCAAGTAGGACGATGATTTTGTAGTTCAATGCGAAACGCGTGAGTAGGCCGACTGCCCAATCCCATCGCTTTCAGGTCCATAAATGTTGTCACAATCTAAACGTTTGTGTTGATTAAGCGCTGTGGTCTTTATATTTGCGCAGTCTATATTGGTGAGAAACTTTCGGAATTGTGATTTGGCAAAGCGGAGATCAGACTAAAATGCTCAACTACCAATCAAAGGCTTGGCAGTGGTGCTATCCTTGGGCTTTGGCGGCTATTGCTACTGCTGCGTTTGCAAAACCGGTGGCCGCCCATCCTCACGTCTGGGCTGACATGTCCTCCCAACTGCAGATATCGGACGATGGAAAAATTACTGGCGTGCGCGTGCAATGGACAACCGATAAAGTCTACGCCAAAGATGCCCTTAGTGGGATGGCTACCAACGGGGATGGCATCTATAAACCTGAAGAATTGGCAAAATTAACCGAGGAAAATTTGAGTGCACTTTCGGAATATGACTATTTTGTCTCCTTTCGATTCAATGGCGAAAAGCAAAAAAATGGAAAAGCAATAGACGGAACCCAAACCTATAATCCGAAGGACGGTCGCCTGACGCTTGTGTTTACGGTGCCTCTCGAGACCCCTATTGATGCGCACCAAGGTACAGTCCAACTGAAAGTCTATGACCCCGAATTTTTTATTGATTTCGAATACGTCAAAGAAAGGCCGCTCGTGATCTCCAAAAGACTTGCTGGAGGCTGTTCGGCGAAGCTCATGCCGATCCCGAGCGACACAACCCTTGATCAAACTAAGCAAATGCTCTCAACGAAGGGCAAAGATTGGAAACCCGACAACAACGAGGATTTTGGCGGCATGTTTGCACAGGCAGCGATTGTGGAGTGTGCGCAATAAGGAAATTCTGGTTTGCAGAATTCTTGCTATTCCTTTTGCCGCTATTACCAACTCGGGGAATGTTCAAGCGCAAACCACTAAAAAGCATAACATCCAGCGCTTTTGATCAACGAAAGTTGCTTGTGCCGCACAAAAGTCCAGATGGCTCAACCGGGGTGGTGCAGTTTCTGACTGACCCTGTCCTCTGGGTGCGTGGTGAGCAGCAAAACTTCTATGGAGCGGTGTCTGGAGCATTGCGGGCTATGTGAGATGGAAACCCATTTGCCTCCGGGCTCACGCTGATGTTTCTCAGTTTTGGCTATGGCGTATTTCACGCAGCGGGGCCGGGCCACGGCAAAGCTGTTATCCGGGCATGGCTATTGGCAACTGAGAACCAACTTCGGCGTGGTATTTTGGTGGCATTCATGAGTGCAATCGTTCAAGCTTTCACCGCCGTTTCAATTGTCTCAGTGTTATTTCTTGTTGTCGCAGGTGTGGGCACTGCGGCGAAAGACGTTTCCGGATTTCTCGAAACGGCGAGCTATGCGCTGATAGCAACTGTGAGCGGCTATCTACTTTGGACTGGCATTAAGCCCTTGATGAATGTCGGCAGGCCCATCGCTTTTGCGACTCAGCCTGGTCAAAAATCGATGACAAACTATTTAATCCCTGACCACCATTTTGAAATTCTTGATTCCGCTCGCCATGACCATGGTGCAGATTGTGACTGTAGTCATGCTCATGCTCCCTCGGTGCGTGACGTGACGGCGAGCCTTACGTGGTACAAGGCCGCTTCGTGAGCCTTCGCAGTTGGAATTAGACCGTGCACTGGCACTCAATTGGTTTTGGTCTTTGCAAATACGATCGGCAGCTATTGGGCTGGTGTCGCTTCAACGTTTGCTATGGCTTTCAGGACTTTCATAACGGTTTCAGCTGTTGCGACAATCGCCGTCTATTCAAAGAAGTTGGCCGAGCGCTTGGCTGCACGCGATACTCGCTGGTTGGGTTGGCCAACGACGAGTTTACGCTTAGCGCGTGGCGCGGGAATTCTGGTTTTTGGTATTGTCCTCATGTTGGGGTCGCTTGGAGGCCCTTCGGGCAGTTTATGAGCCAAGCAGACATTAAACCGTGTGTAGCGCCGATCTGTTTGATAAGCTTTATACATGCTCGCCACGCCTGCTGGTATCAGCAGGGTGGCGGCAGTAAAACTGGCGGTGGCCGAGAAGCACGTATCCTGTTTACTTCAGGCGGCGTGGGCTGTGTGGGCTACGGGAGGCTTGGCCATATCTTTCACGCCTTCATGCAAGTCGAGGCGAGCGGGATGCATCGCTTCCAGAATTGTCTTGGCCCGCGCCATCTCGTTGACTGAGCCATGGGCAACAATGAGAAAGCCGTCAGCTTTCAAAGCAGTCTCGTATGCTATCACGCTGTCTTTTGGAATTCCGAGACCGTAAATGGCCGCTCCGACTGCGCTCAGACCACCTACCACAACGGCTCCTTCGACCACAGCAAACACCATGGCGGCGAGATGGCCAAGCACGACGACTGAACCCACGACAGGAACTGTCATCAGGATGCCACCAAAGAAAAGACCCCAGAGGCCGCCCCACATTGCGCCATTTTGGCCCCAGAACATGATGCGGTCCCCGGCATTGTAGAAGCCCACAACTTTCTCTTCCGAATGATAGCCCTTGCCGACAATGCTGAAGTGCTGGATGTCCAGCCCGCCTTCGGCGAGTTTTCGCACGGCAGATTCTGCTGTTCGATGGTCGGTGAACACCGCAACGATTGCGCTATTTTTGGTCATGATCTTGCTTCCTTTTGGGTTAAAGTTCAGATGGTAGTCTCGTGAGTTGGGATCGAACTTGGTGTTAGTGCTGCCGGAGCAACTTTGTCGCTTGATGCGCCGAGCTTCTGCGTCACAAGAATTTTGGGGAGGCTGAGGCTCAGCAGCATTCCTAACGCGGTGAGCGCAGTGACCAGCAGAAATGATGCACTTGGTAGCCACGCAACACTGAACAGGAGGCCACCCGCTGCAGACCCTATGGCTGTGCCTAAACTTGCCGCAGCAGTTTGCTTGCCGAGTTCGGCGCCTTGTGCCTTAGCGGCCTTGCTCGATATCCAGTAAGTGATGATCGGCGAGAGAATACCCGCACTTGCTGCAACAGTACCGATCACAAAAAGCATCAGCGTGAAATTGGAAGCGCGAGGCACGAGAAACAACCCTACAGCCATCACTGCGAGGGCAGGTGCTATGAACCAGCGTGTCGTCTCGGGTTTGGTCCAAGGCGAGAATACGATAGCTTGCACAATGAACATCACGGCGCTGCACAACATGAACATCGAGGCAATCTGGTATTGCGTCAGCCCGAGTTCCTGTTTGCCGCGCAAGGCAAGTCCGACTTCAAATACGCCTATGCCAGTGGAAACAATGAACGAAATGGCAAGTAGTTTTGGTACGAGCCAAGTACTTGGCTTTGATATGGCTTGACGGTGCTTGCGAGCAGCATCGACCGGTTGGGCTCCTGTCACGGTAAAGAACACACCGAGCGCCACCAGAAGGCTCAAGGTTGCAGTTGCCGCAAACGGTATAGCTGGGGAGCCAGTTGCACTTGCGGCCGCAATCCAATTGGCGGTACCCCGTGTGAGGAATACGCCCAGCATGGGGCCGAGGAGAAATCCGCTGATCCCCGCCAAGCTCACGAAGGTAAGCCGGCGGGCGCGTATCGCTTCAGTTGCTGCAAGGTCTCCAATCGTAGCCAATGCAACTGGTGTTACCGCAGCAGCAAACATGCCGCTCAAGAAACGCTCAGCATACAGCCCTGAAAGGTTCTCGACGAACGCGAATGTGAGCGTGGTGGCGCTGAATCCAATGAGCCCAATCAGCAGGATGACACGGCGTCCAAAACGGTCAGATAGATGTCCCCAGACTGCTGCGAAGAGAAAAAGCGACAACGTGTAAAGACCCGTCAACAATCCAGTCGCGCTGGACACTTGTGCGGCACCAACAGTTGCACCCAACAGCCGTTCAATGAGGTAGGGAAGCAGCGGCAGGATGATCCCATAACCCATCGACACCGTGAACACCGACAGCATCAACACGATCATTGTGCTGGTAGGGATTCCAGTGACTATCATGCGATTAACCACTAAATCGCTCTTTGAAATGAATTGCCGCGTCGTTGGTCATGCGTTGGCTGCACCAGCGGGCGTAGGTATTTCCGAATAAGCGACCGAGCCAATATGAAAATAGGCCATCTTGCATGGCATAGTCGATGAAGACATGCAGGTGTGAAGACGGAGATTTTGCTGTGATCTCGTAACCCATTCGATACGAGCCAATCACCATAAGGCGTGGCTTGCCAATCGTGTTCCAGACTTTGCAGAAGGGCGGATTTCTTTCAGTGACATCTTCTTCAACGGAAATTGGAATTCCCAACACCCTGCCGGTAAGGCGAATGAAGGCTCCCACTGCGCGTCCCTTGGACGCGTCGAATTCGAGCGTCATGACCGAACCTGCCATCATCCATGATGGCTTGGTCATGCGAGCTGATAAGCGACCGTGATCATCCAAGAGCATGAACACGGCATCCGCCGAAGCATTCAACTCAACATCACTTTCGAAATGGAAGGGTAACACCGCGTCAACATCAGCCGTCGTGCTGGCTGGAATTCCCCTTGATGTGGTGCTGTTGATCATAACGTAGTCGCCGTGAGTGAGTCAGGCCGCTGGTCCAATTTCCAAACAAAATTGCATTCAGCCTTGCCATCGGCAATCCGTCCCCTAAGAAGGCCACGATCAAACGTCATTTCATCCGGCAAATAGGAATTGAACATCGCATTATCGATCTGGCAGACAATTGGCGTTTTCGCTGGGATGCCTACCGAGACTACTAATTCGTGGAACATGCAACGCGTGATCTTGATTTCAAATCGCCGTGGAGTGCGCTCCACGATTTCCATCTTGTTCCAGCGAACCAAACCAGTGCGGTTGTTCTCGATCTCCGGCTTCGAAGAATTCCGAGAGTTTCGTTCTTTGTGAACGGTATCAAACTGGACGTTCTTTACAGCCGTACCGCCGGTCAACAGCGCAACACGCATGATTTCGATAGCCCTGTGTCGGCCGATTTTCTTCTTCAGGTTTATATATACCCAAACCGGCAATGCGGCGAGATCGATCAGTTCGCCTGGAAATCGCGGATCAGTTGTTCTTTTGAATCCACCCAGCGTAAGTTTACATTTAAGAAGAAACAATCTTGGAAACCGTATGTCTTTCCCAATCATGTGAAGCAAGAGAGGCGTTGTGATCTTTATCGTGTCGAATACGGGAGCCATAGTCATTTCTCCATTCGGTGTGAGACAAGATTCCGTGCGATTTGCTGGGCGTTTGCAGACACCACTAGTCCTTTGGCGCTTTCATCAGCCACGAAGTGCCGCCGCTGCCGTTCGTCTTGATCACATTCACATGTTTCATTTACATCGTTTGCTCTCTCATCTTATGTCGATCAAAACATTAGTTGTTTAGTTTACTAGGTAAGTATTTTAACGCTTTATGTTTTGCGTCAAACCGCAACCTACGCGATGGGCATTGGTTTAGAAGTAGCTTGGCCGGACGATTTCATGTCGGCTCTCCAGTCGGCTACGAGACTGGCTATTGGCCATCGCCCGCCTATGATTGCAGCCCTTGCAGGCGGCACTAACTTGGCTGAATTAGCAGTTGACTATCAGCAGATCCGGATCGACCCATGTCGTATCAACGCGGCGACGGACGGATGGTTCCGCAAGGGCGCGATATCTTTATTGTCTTTCCGGTGACCGCTCTTTTGGATACCATCGGAAGTCGCAGCGCTCAGCACCGGACGAAATTGTGCCAGTTCTCTTCAGCTCCCCGCCCCACGTCTCCGCCAATGGAAAATCGAGCCGGCAAAACGTCTGTACGCACAGTTCCGAGGCATTCCGGCTGGCGAAGAACTCAGCGACCGGGCACTTGACGCAATTGAACGCTACGGCGCCGTCTTGGCTTGGCACCTCTTGCCACTCGTAGCTCGGCGAGCCGAACGGAAAGCTGCGGAACAGGTCCGTTGCAAGCTTGAGGCGCTTGCGCGGATCGCGGGTGAACGCCGCACTGAAAAGGAGCGGAGGCTCGGCCATCTGCTGATAAAGACTCCAGCAAATGTCATAGATGAGCCGATGCGACTCGTCTGCGCTAATGCCACGTCCAAGCAAAGTTTCGTGCATCGCGAGGGTGAGTGCGGCGGCATGGGTGGTGAATACGGCTCCAAGTGTGGGCTGAATGGCTACCGAAGGCTCGATCTCATAGTAGCGATCCCAGGCCTGCTTCATGATATCGCCCACTTGCCCGGCGAGCGGTGTCGTTCTCAAGACCACCTCGGCATGCCGCTCAATCAACGCTTTCCAGAGCCCGCCACTTTCCAGAGCACGCCGCACGACGCTCTCCAGCCGATTGCCCAGTTCACCAAAGACGTTGACGGTCGCTTCCCAGTCCCAGCTTTCATCAAGCGATTCGGGTGGTGGCAGCTCTCCGAGCAGAATAAGTTCTGGAGCCAGTTGAGTGATGCGCCGCTTGATCAGGTCAAGCGAGCCGGCACGAGCAGCGTACTCGCGCGCAATGAACGGCCTCGAGAGCTGTTCGAAGCGGGCGTCGGGGGCAAGCACAAAGATGAGCGATTCAGCCGTTGTGAGTGCCTTGGCATGCAACATCAGTTCACTTGGAAAGACGAACCCGAACTCGTAACCGGCCGCCATCATGTTGAGGTAGACTTTGGCAAAGCTCATCTTGCTCAAACTCGACGTGTAGAACGTCTCGGCCAACGCAGCAAAGCGCTCATAGAACGCCTCCGCGTTGGCACCCGGCAACGTCAGTGTCTGAGCCTTGAAATGATAAAACGCGCGCCGGGTCTGGCGCTGAACCACAGCAAACCAGTAAAGAATGAAGAGGTCCCGCTGCCGCTCCGTCAATTCGCCATACATGCCGAAATCAAGCAACGTGAACGTACCATCCGGGTGGAACACAATGTTGCCGGGATGAAGATCGGCATGGAACAATCCATCCGAGACAAACATCTGCAACAGGACATCGACGAGGCGCTCGACCAGCCGCTGCTTTTTTGCGATGTCGAGCGACGCGACAGCCTCGCGAAGGCGCATCCCCTCGACCCAGCTCATCGTCAGCACGCGTTGACCAGTGCGATGCCAATACACTTCTGGAAACTTCACGTCCACGCGGCCGCGAAAATTTGCGCGGAAGCGGTCAATGACGCGGCCCTCCTGCGCGAAGTCCAGCTCCTGAAGCGTATAACGGCGGAACTCCGCAAAAAACGCAAGCAGGTTGGCTCGCCTCAGGCGCTTGGGAACGAGGCGATTGAGGACGGCTAACCCGGCATCGATTGCGTCGAGATCGCGGCCAACCAGCCGATCGAGACCTGGCCTCTGGACCTTAACAGCCACATTCGTGCCATCCGCCAGCGTCGCCCGGTGCACTTGCGCGAGCGATGCTGCGGCGACGGGCTTCGGATCGAATGTGATAAAAAGCTCCTCGACAGGCTTCCCAAACTGGCTCCCGATCATGGTACGGATCATGGGCACGGTAACCTCCGATCCGTGTTCCTGAAGGCTCGACAGGGCGTCGACATAGGCTTGAGGCATGACGTCGGGGCGGGTGCTGAGCATCTGACCCAGCTTGACGAACGCCGGGCCGAGTGCCGTCAACCGTGCAGCGAATCGCGCTGGTGCCGCGTCATCAATCGCCCCGCGAATATAACGTCTTAGCGCCCGGTACTCTGGTAGGAGGACAAACAAAATGGCGATCAAACGTAACACGTTTTTGGTTACATTTGTCCTTGTGCGCTTGGAAACAGCCACTGTCGATGCTTCGGTCATTCAGCCAACGTGCCTTTCCGAAAGACTTCGCCTAACGCCAATGCGGCAGCCGTAGTCATCTCTCTACCCGGTTTGAGATTGTCGCCCGCGCATCCAGTTTGTCTTTTGCCGACACCACGGGCGCTTTGGCGCCTGTTAGAACTCCTACCACCTTCGGCTCCGCAAGTGGATTCGAAATGGCGGCCACGTCGGACTTACCGGGAGCTGCTGGCTTGCCTAGCTGCCGGATGCCGTTTAGCTTCGTTCGCTTTAACATCAGGGCATTTAAGGCCACCACGAGTGTACTGCCCGACATTGACAATGCGGCAACTTCGGGGCTCAATACGAATGGGTATAAGACTCCCGCTGCGAGCGGAAACGCAATTGCGTTATAACCTGCAGCCCACCAGATATTCTGGTGCATTTTGCCCAATGTAGCCTTCGACAACTCGATTGCTGCAACGATGTCATAGGGGTCACTCTTCATCAAAACGACGTCAGCACTTTCCATCGCAACATCAGTGCCCGCACCGATGGCAAAGCCAACGTCAGCTTGGGTTAAAGCTGGTGCATCATTAACACCATCACCCACCATCCCGACTTTCTTGCCCCTTGCCTGCAGTTCCTTCACTTTCTCCGCTTTCTTGGCTGGGAGAACGTCGGCTAAAACTGTATCAATGCCGAGGTCGGCAGCGATGCGCTTGGCTGTGCCCGCATTGTCGCCGGTCAGCATCACCACTTCGAT
>PLXI01000123.1 GCA_003151375.1 Hyphomicrobiales bacterium | reverse complement strand
CCGAAATCTTCTTGGCTTTGGCTTCATCAAACCACCAAGTTGTAGGCGCAGGCAGTGCATAATCCGGCGATTTTTCCGGCTGCCCAAAACGATCCCAATATGCGATACGCTCATTGGCAGCAAACCATTGCGGCACCACGTAATAATTCCACATCAAGACGCGGTCTAGCGCGCGACATGCGGTCACCAAAGCCCGACGATCTTTCACAAACACCAGCTTTTCAATAAGCGCATCAATGGCCTCGTTCTTGATGCCTGCATAATTATGTGAGCCTTGCCGATCAGCCTCAGCCGACCCAAAGAAATACCGCTGCTCATTGCCCGGCGAAAGGCTTTGCGCAAAATTGCTGACGATGATGTCATAGTCAAACTGGTCTTGGATTTTTTTCGATTGCGCCGGATCAAGCGTGCGGATGCTGACGACAAAACCTAAGAGTTCCAACTGCTCTTTGTAAGGCAAGGTGATGCGTTCAAACAGCGGGTTATCCAGCGCGAAGTCCACCGAGAGCGTTTCGCCCTTGGCGTTTTTGAGCACGCGCTTGCCGCTATCATCTACCGCATTCCAGCCAGCTTCTTTCAACAATTGGTTGGCTGCTTGCAAATTCTTGCGTCGCGCTGTGCCGTCAGCATTCACTGGATTCTGATATTCAGTGGTGAAAACTTCTGGTGGCACTTTATCTTTGAGCGGTGTGAGCAATTCTAGCTCTTCCGGTGATGGCAAACCCTTGGCTTCAAATTCTGACCCGTTAAAGAATGAGCGAGATTGTTGGTATAGGCCATAAAATAGATTTGCATTGGCCCATTGAAAATCAAAGGCCAGCAACATCGCTCGGCGCATGCGCACATCTTGGAATTTGGCGCGCCGCAAGTTAAGAACATAGGCCTGCATGCCGTGCACTTGTTTTAAGGCTGGCATCGCTTTCACCACCCGCCCGTCTTTCACCGCTGGAAAATCATAACCAGTGGCCCATTGCTTAGAACTGGCCTCAATCTGATAATCGGAATCCCCAGACTTGAAGCTTTCAAAAGCCACCTGCGGTGTTTGATAAAATGTATATTGCATCTCATCAAAATTGTTTTGGCCGATCTGCGACGGCAAGTCCTTGGCCCAATAATCCTGCACCCGCTCTAAAACCAACGTTGCACCAGCGGCAGCTGATTTAAACTTGTAAGGGCCAGAACCAAGTGGCAGTTCCATTGTTGGCTCATCAGTGTTGCGCTGCTTGCCATCAACACCTTGGCCTTGCCACCAATGTTTCGGCAGGACGGGGAGTTCAGACACAATGCTTGGCAGCTCGCGGTTGTTTTTCTCATCAAAGGTGAACGTCACCTCGCGCTCGCCGGTCTTTTCCATTTTGACCACGTTCTTCCAATAGGCTGCATAGTTAGGAAGATTGGACTTCAGGGTCTCCATGCTGAAGATAACATCTTCAACCGTGATCGGCATACCATCATGAAAGCGCGCCGCGGGGTTAAGCCTGAACGTCACGCTGGATTTATCCTCAGGGTAGGATATCGCCTCAGCGATCAATGCATAACGCGTGGCGGGTTCATCCAATGAGGCCACCATCAGCGTATCCAAAATGCCAACGCCCGGGCCATCGCCTTTGACGGTGTAATCGTTCAAACTGTCGAATGAGCCAACAACGGCCTGTCGCCATTTTCCGCCCTTGGGTGCGGCGGTGTTGACGTAATCAAATCCCTTAAAGTCTGCGGCATATTTGACGTCATCAAACAGCGAAACGGCATGCGATAATTTTGCCTCCGCCGCAAAGCTACGCTGACCGGGCAAGAAAGGTGCCATAGCGGAAAGCTGGATCAGGCGGCGGCGCGTGAGCATGAGAACCTCAAATGATTCGTTTCACACTAACCCAAGTGGTCTTTTATCGCTACCTTGGGGCCGAAGCGAAACTTAAGGCGCAGGGAATGGCACTGGCGAATCTGACAACGAGCCGAGATAGGCCAACACATCAGCGCGGGTTTTGTCACTTGGGATACCAGCAAAGGCCATCTTGGTGTCTTTTACCATGTATTTCGGATTTTTGATCCACTGGTTGAGTTCCTCATAAGTCCAGGGTTTTCCACCCATGGCTTTAAAGCCGGTTGAGTAACTAAAGCCATCCACGGAGGCCATATTGCGGCCCACTACGCCGTAAAGATTGGGGCCAATTTTGTTGGGGCCACCCTTGGTGAAATCATGGCAGGCTTGGCAGGCCTTGGTATCAACTTCACCACTGGCTTTGTCGGCTGAGGCTAGAAGTGTTCCAAGTGAAACGGCAGGAGCACTAGGAGCAGCAGCATCAGCTGGCTTGGCATCGGCAGATTGCGCATCGGCAACGGCAATGGCATAGCCGGGCTTGGCCGGAACTTCGCTGCTGAAAAGTCCGCCACCCGCCAGCTTCAAGCCAAATACCAACAGGCACGTGCCCAAAACTGCGCCTGCAATCTTATTCCACTCAAAGCTATCCATGACCGACTCTTGCCCCTTGAATTCAATATCAAATCGCGGCGGAAACTAATGGCTTCCGCAAATCGGTTCAATACCTATAAAGTGATAAGCCAATTTGCCGCGCTTTGGCCAAGAAAGCTGAATAAACCCATGATTGAATTTGAAAATACTGCAGTTGTTATCACCGCCAACTTGAGCGGGGCGGCACTGCCGGGTCTTCCCATGGTGGATGTGGCTGGCCAGCCCTTGGTGGCAAGAGCCGCTGATAATGTTGAAAAGGCCGGGCTTGGCATGGTTATCGTGGCAACGCCTGATCATCAGGTGGCAGAATTTATGCGCAAAAATGGCCGCGATGTTTTGGTTTCACCCCTGCGCGAAAGCTCCCTTAATGCGATGGCCGCAAGTGTTTTGGCCATGCGTGACAAGGAGAGCAAATTCTCTCATGTTGTGGTTCTGCCCTGCACATTGGCATCCATAGATGCGCTGTCATTACGCCGCTGTCTGGCCGGCCTCACCAACGCCAATGTCGATGGTGCTACGCTGGCTGGCCCGGGTGGTGCACAATCCGTGTGGCGGCTGGATGCACCCTTAGAGGGTGAACGCGAAGTGGCTTGGCTGCGCAGTGTCAGCCAAGAAGCTGCAGGGCGCGCCCATATTCCGGTCTATGCCTGGCACCGCGCGGCGCTGAATACATTTGCCAATGCCAAACACGGGCCAGTGGCCCATGAATTGGCGCTGGCTTTGGCGGCGGGCTTACACATCGCTGCCGTGAAGGTTGACAGTATGCCACTGAATGTTGATACCGCGCAAAATCTTGAAGAGCTGCGGCGCATAATGAGAAACCAACCATGACCAAACTGAAAATCGCTTATCAGGGAGAGCCCGGTGCCAACTCCCACATCGCTTGTATGGAAACGCACCCTGATTTTGAGCCGCTGCCCTGCAACACTTTTGAGGATGCGTTTCAGGCGGTGAAATCTGGCCGTGCTGCGCTTGCGATGATCGCAATTGAAAACACTACGGCAGGCCGCGTGGCCGATGTGCATCACTTGTTACCGGACTCTGGCCTTTCCATTGTGGGCGAACATTTCCTGCGCATCCGCTTTCAACTGCTTACCTTGCCGGGCGCTAAATTGAGCCAAGCCAAAACTGTGCACAGCCATGTGCACGCCCTCGGCCAGTGTCGCAAGGCAATCAAGAAATATCATCTCACACCGATTGTTGCCGCAGATACTGCGGGGGCTGCACGTGAATTGCGCGATAGCGGTGATAAATCCCGCGCCGCAATCGCCACCGCATTGGCCGCCAAGATTTATGGTTTGAAAATCGCCGCGCGCGACATTGAAGACGAAGACCACAACACCACGCGGTTTGTGATCCTATCCAAAAAGCCGCTGGCTATTAAGCAAAGCAAAGCCAAGGTGATGACCAGTTTTGTGTTCCGCGTGCGCAACGTGCCCGCCGCCTTGTATAAGGCGATGGGCGGCTTTGCCACCAATGGCATCAACATGACCAAGCTGGAAAGTTATCAGATCGAAGGCCAATTCAGCGCCACGCAATTTTATGCTGAAGTAGAAGGTCACCCAGAAGACCGCAATCTGAAATTAGCGCTGGAAGAACTGGGCTTCTTCACGTCATATTTGCGCGTGCTGGGAACGTATCCCGCGAGCGACTGGCGCAAGAAGTTGGCGAAGAAGTAAGGCAATTACAGTTCAGCGCCATTTTCGGGCGCTAGCAATGATCTTCTCATAATCATCGTGGTTGCCGATCCAAAACCAGAGATAACCATCCTCAACCTGCATTGCCAATACGCGGTAGCCTTGGCTTACACGTGCTGACCAATGTTTGCCCACCAGCTTAAACTGCAAAGAGGGATGGCCGGGATTAGATTTCAAAAGTAGAAACTTGGCATCTGCAATTTTCTGTAAAGCGGTAGGAAGTCGATCATAACGCTCCCAGAAGCTCGCGGACGTGCGGTGGATCACAACGGTTTTGAACCGCCAGCCCGATGTTCAGCCAAAGCTTTCGCTGCAAGATCATCCAGCAAACCCGCCTCTGAGTCATTGGCAATCTGCTTGTCCCAAAGGCCCTCACGGAACTCATCAAACCACGCGCCGAGCTTTGAAACCTCGTCAGGTTTCAATGCCGTGATCGCTTGTTCGATTTGTTCAATCTTGGTCATTGTCAATTTCTAGCACAATGGCTTGAATTAATCCACCCACTCGCCTTTGCGCATCAATGGTTCGCGTTTGCCATCTTTGAACACACCATCGACATCAAGCGCTCCCGAACCGATCATCCAATCCACATGGATCAGCGAAGTGTTCATGCCGCGCTTCAATTTTTCATCCGCACTCAAAATCGAAGTGTCTTTCATATTCTGCGAATAAGCTTGCCCCACAGCGATGTGTGATGCGGCGTTTTCGTCATACAAAGTTTCGTTGAACACAATGCCGGAAGCCGAGATCGGCGATGAATGTGGCACCAGCGCCACTTCACCCAAGCGCGCTGCACCTTCATCGGTTTCAATCATCTTCTTGAACACTTCAGCGCCCTTTGATGCCGTGCCCTTCACAATACGGCCCTTCTCGAATGTCACCTCAATGCCGTCAATGAATGTGCCCTGATAAGATAGCGGCTTCGTTGAACGCACCGTGCCATCTACACGCTCACGGTGGGGCATGGTAAAAACTTCTTCCGATGGAATGTTAGGGTTGCACAGAATGCCATTCTTGGCGACGGATGCGCCGCCCATCCAAATGTGATCATCCACCAAACCCAAGGTGAAATCAGTGCCCGGGCCTTTATAGGCGAGTGCAGAGTAACGCTTCGCATTCAAAATTCCAGTGCGTTTATGCAGCGCCTTGGTGTGCAACTCCCAGGCATGAACCGGATCTGGTTGATCGGCCCGTGTGCATTTGAAAATCGCCGTCCAGAGTGCCGCCAGCGCGTCTTTTTCCGACATATGCGGAAACACTGATTTAGCATGTGAAGGTGTTGCCGCCGAAATCACGCACCAGTTGGTGGCGAATCCGGTGATCTGTTCAACCACAGGCTTGTAAGCCGCTGAGCGGGCGCGGTTGGCGCGCGAAACTTTGTCGATGTCTTGGCCCGAAAGCAAAGACGGATCTTCACCGATAATGCCAAGGCGCGCGCAGTTGCCGTCACGAAAAGCTTCCGCCATTCCGCCGAACAACCAAGCGGGTGCTGCATCAAAAGCTTCTTTATCGCCGTCAACATAACGCATCAGCGAAGTTTTTTCGTCGCTATATAAGCAAGTGACGAGCGATGCCCCAACTTTGTAAGCGTGGTGGGTGATCAGGCGCACCAGATCAACCGCTTCTAATGGCGCAGTGATCAGAACTTGCTGGCCTTTGCGCACATTGAGGCCGGACTTAACGGTGAGCTCAGCGTATTTATCGAGGAGTTGGGCGTGGTTTGTCATTGCTTCACCAAATCTTCCGTGCGCGGCATCGAGATAATATTATAGCCCGCATCCACATAATGCACTTCGCCAGTCACGCCGCCAGAAAGCGCCGACAGCAGATACAAGCCCGCGCCGCCCACTTCTTCCAGTGCCACAGTGCGGCGCAAGGGCGCGTGCTTTTCTTGGAAGGCAAACATCGCCCGCGCATCACCAATGCCCGCACCTGCAAGAGTGCGCATTGGGCCAGCGGAAATCGCATTCACGCGCACCCCTTGCGGGCCGTAATCCGCAGCGAGATAGCGCACGGATGCTTCCAGTGCGGCTTTAGCAACACCCATCACGTTATAATTCGGCATCACGCGCGTAGAACCACCATAAGTGAGCGTGATGATAGAGCCACCGTCAGGCATCAATGCCGCCGCACGTTTGGTCACTTCCACAAATGAAAAAGCTGAGATCACCATGGTGCGCGAAAAATTCGCTCGCGTCGTGTCTGCATATTTGCCCTTCAACTCATTCTTGTCGGAAAAGCCGATGGAGTGAACCAGAAAGTCAATTTTGCCCCATTTGGCTTTGAGCTGTTCAAAAACGCCATCAACCGAAGCAATATCTTCGACATCACAAGGCATCAAGAAAGATGAACCAATCGAAGCGGCCAGTGGTTCCAAGCGTTTTCCAAATGCCTCCCCTTGATAGGTGAAAGCAATTTCAGCACCAGCATCTGAGAGCGCTTGCGCAATGCCCCAGGCGATGGAGTGATCATTGGCAACGCCCATAATCAGGCCGCGTTTGCCCTTCATAAAATCAGATTTCATCGGTTCATCCGTTATAGCGTTGCATGATGAGCGTGGCATTGGTGCCGCCAAAGCCGAAGCTGTTGGACATCACTGTGTCAATCTTGGCATTGTCCACGCGCTTGCGCAAAATGGGAATGTCGGCAAATTCTGGATCAAGCTCTTCGATGTTAGCGCTCTCAGCCAAGAAGCCGTTCTTCATCATCAGCAGGCAATAGATGGCTTCCTGCACGCCAGTTGCACCGAGTGAATGGCCAGTGAGCGATTTCGTCGATGAGATTGACGGTATATTATTGCCAAACACTTCGCGCACGGCCTGCATTTCTTTCGAGTCACCCACAGGTGTGGAGGTGCCATGCGGGTTGATATAGTCAATCGTATTGTGAACCGTTGCGATGGCTTGTTTCATGCAGCGCACTGCGCCTTCGCCTGAAGGGGCCACCATGTCATAGCCATCTGATGTGGCGCCGTAGCCTACGATTTCGCCATAGATTTTTGCACCACGTGCTTTGGCGTGTTCCAATTCTTCAAGCACCACAACGCCCGCACCGCCTGCAATCACAAAGCCATCGCGATTTTTATCATAGGCGCGAGACGCTTTTGTTGGCGTGTCGTTAAATCTGGAAGACATCGCGCCCATGGCATCGAATAACACAGACAAAGTCCAATCCAATTCTTCGCCGCCACCTGCAAACATCACATCCTGTTTGCCCCACTGAATCATTTCAGTGGCATTGCCAATGCAATGGGCCGAAGTCGCGCAAGCCGACGTGATCGAATAGTTGACGCCGCGAATTCCAAACGGTGTGGCAAGAACAGCAGAATGTGCTGAAGACATTGAGGGCGGAACCGCAAATGGCCCAACGCGCTTCGGGCCCTTTTCGCGCGCCGTGTCAGCTGCGGCAACGATGGTGCGCGTTGATGGCCCGCCAGAGCCCATGATGATTCCCGTGCGATCGTTCTTAACGTCTTTTTCTTCAAGCCCGGAATCTGCAATCGCTTGGACCATGGAAGCATAATTCCAAATCCCACCATCGGCCATAAAACGACGCGCACGACGATCCACTTGTTCAGGGTCAAAATTCGGCGCGCCATGAACTTGGCACCGAAAACCAAGCTCGGTGTATTTAGGTGCTGCTACAATGCCACTGCGGGCATCATGCAATGAGGTGGTGACTTCTTGGGTATTGTTGCCGATGCATGAAACGATGCCCATTCCGGTGACGA
>PLXI01000141.1 GCA_003151375.1 Hyphomicrobiales bacterium | reverse complement strand
ATAGTTATGATGGAAATGGCCGACTACCGTTGTGCGTTTCAAGAGTTGAACACTGGGCATGTCAGTAAGCCGCGCCATAAGAGGCATAAGCCAATCCGCCACACACGCTCCATTGATCATGCCAGCTGTGAGATCGGCAATGCCACCGAGTTCAGCATTTTCATCGCAGAGCAAAACTTTCGCTCCAGCCAGTGCCGCCGCCTCTGCCGCAACCAGACCAGCCAAGCCACCGCCGATCACCAAAACATCAACATGCACATGCATGTGTTCATAAGAATCTGGATCGGGCCCTGTGGCGGCTTTGCCCAAACCTGCTGTGCGGCGGATGAGCGGCTCATAAACATGTTTCCAAAAAGCCCGCGGCCATTTGAATGTCTTGTAATAGAACCCGGCAGGTAGAAAGCGCGACAATAATGAATTTGTCGCACCAATATCATAGTGCAGCGATGGCCAGCGGTTTTGGCTCACTGACACCAGGCCCTGAAAAACCTCAACCTGAGTGGCCCGCAAATTGGGTTCGTGTTGCGCATCTGCGCCAACACCAATCAGCGCGTTCATCTCCTCTGAACCCAAACCAACAACACCGCGAGGGCGATGATATTTGAAGCTGCGGCCAAACAGCTTCTGGCCAGATGCCAGAACCGCAGAGGCTACAGTGTCTCCGGCAAAGCCAGTGACATCGCGGCCATCAAATGAAAAAACTATACGTTTGCTGCGATCGATGCGGTTGCCGCCCTCAGCGAGGCGAAATGGTTTGGTCATTTGGAAGTCTTCATTCGTGATTTAAAATAATCGGCCCAAGCACCNNATTAAACCATTTGCCGCAGCCGCGATCACAGCGCCAACGTTCAAACTGCAATCCTTTGGGGTTGATGCGCGTGAACAGGTAATTGCTCTGTTGTTCATCTGTAATGCCTTCAGGATTTGTTGTTGCAGGCCGCGCAATATGCGCCTGCCCACCACAATGAAAATCGGTTTCATCGCCTTGGGCGTGGCAAACGGGGCAGGTGATTAAAAGCATATCATCCCCTCAATGCGCTACAGCTGCGGAAACGGACTCATCAATCAAGCGTCCCTCGCTAAATCTGTTGAGCGAAAACGGTTCGGCTATCGGATGCGGGCGGTCATTGGCCAATGTATCGGCAAAAACAAAGCCTGATCCGGGAATGGCCTTAAAGCCACCCGTGCCCCAGCCGCAGTTCACATACAGCCCTTCAACGGGCGTTTTGCCAATGACGGGTGAGCGATCCCCCGTCATATCCACAATGCCGCCCCATTGCCGCAGCATGCGCAGCCGCGAGATGATCGGAAAAGTTTCAACCAGTGCTGTGACCATGTGTTCAAGTGCGGGAAACGAACCGCGCTGCGAATAATTATTATAGCCATCAGTGCCGCCGCCGATCACCAGCTCGCCTTTGTCTGATTGGCTGATATAGCCATGCACGGTGTTGGCCATCACCACGCAGCCGAGCACAGGCTTGATCGGCTCCGACACCAATGCCTGCAAACATTGCGATTCAATCGGCATGCGCACGCCAGCCATGTCCATCACGGTGCTGACATTGCCTGCCGTAACCACGCCAATCTTTTTGGTTTTGATTTCGCCCCGCGTCGTTTGCAAACCAGTAACGTGATCACCATCGCGCATTATGCTAGTCACTTCACAGTTTTGGATGATGTCTACACCTAAAGCATCAGCGCCGCGTGCATAACCCCAGGCCACAGCGTCATGACGCCCCGTGCCGCCGCGCGGTTGCCAGAACGCACCCAAAATTGGATAACGGCAATTGGCATCGTCATTGATGATTGGCACAATCTCTTTGACTTCAGCTGACGTAATCATCCGACAATCCAAGCCGGCCAAACGATTGGCATGGGCCGTGCGCTGGAAGGCGCGAAGTTCATGCTGGGTTTGGCATAACATCATCACGCCGCGCGGGCTGAACATCATATTGTAATTTAATTCTTGGCTCAGCCCTTCATAAAGTGAACGCGCCAATTCATAAATCGCCATTGAACTATCTTGCAGGTAGTTGGAGCGGATGATCGTNNAGGTAATAGGCTGTTGCCAGCCCGTGCCCGCCAGCCCCCACAATCACAGCGTCATATTCGGCCTTGGGTTGGGGCGAACGCCAGGCGCGCTCCCAATCCTTGTGATAGCTCATGGCATTGCGGGCCAGCGAGAATATGGAATAGCGCGGTTTCAACATGGCTATCAGCCTATCAGAGCCTGCGACAAGGTTGAACATAAATTCACCCGTGATTCACGCATTGCCTGCTAAAAGGCTTGCCATGACCCGCAAACAAACCCGCCTTACGCTCATTCTGGCCTCGCTCTGCCTTCTATCTCTGGCTGTAGGCCTGATCATGTTTGGGCTGCGCGATTCAATTGTGTTTTTTTACACACCAAGTGAAATCGGCCAAAAGCACGTCGCTTCTGGCACGCATATCAGGCTTGGCGGCTTGGTGGAGAACGGCAGTTTGGTTAAAGGCACTGATGGCCAAGTCAC
>PLXI01000038.1 GCA_003151375.1 Hyphomicrobiales bacterium | reverse complement strand
AAGGAGGCTGAGAAGGAATTGAATTAATCAGCTTGGTTCCAGTGGCCCGAAGATTGGTTGAAAATTTTTGATGAGGGCTGCATCCACTTCGTCCATGCTTGTTTTGATGCCGAGTGCAGCTAGACTGGTGATGCCACGTTCGGCCACACCACAGGGCACGATACCATCAAAGTGGGACAGATCAGGGTTCACATTGAGGCTAACGCCATGAAAGGTGATGCCGCGCCGCACACGAATACCTAGTGCTGCGATTTTATCCTCACCGCCATCGTGTTGCACCCAAATGCCCACAAGGTTTTCGCGTCTTTCACTGCGCACGCCAAAGTCCGCTAGAGTATTGATCAGCCACTGTTCCAGCGCCGCCACAAAGGCGCGCACATCACCGCCGCGTTTGGCGAGGTTGAGCATTACATAGGCAACGCGCTGGCCTGGCCCATGATAAGTATATTGTCCGCCACGCCCGGTTTCAAAAACCGGAAAGCGATCAGGATCAAGCAAGTCAGCGGGCTTGGCGCTGGTGCCAGAGGTATAAAGAGATGGGTGTTCCAGCATCCAGAGACGCTCCGGTTCCTGGCCCTCAGCGATGGACGCGACATGGGTTTCCATTTTCAGCATGGATGAGGGGAAGGCTTGGAGGCCAGCAGATTTTTGCAATGCTATGGTTTCTGGCCGCCAGAGGTTTGTTTGAATTTCTTCGCGAAGCATTATTGTGAGTTTAAGCTGCTCATTGCCAGTCGCAAAATGATATTTTCTGCTAACATAATATGGGTGCGTTGCAGGAGGAACATGATGAAGCAGTGCAAGGTTATTAGAGGCGGTGAAAGTTTCGCTGGCAAACAAGGTTTAGATTATTTCTCCGGTGTATCGGCCCAATCTGCCAAATCAGATGGAATTTGCATGCATATGTTGGTGATGCCGCCTGGTGCCAAGGCCAAACCGCACTATCATGAAGCTCACGAGACAGCGATTTACATGTTGGAGGGGGTTAGTGAGTTTCACCATGGTCCCAACCTAGAATTCACCTCGCGCGTAGAGCAGGGCGATTATGTTTACATTCCGGCAGGTGTTCCGCATCAGCCCTATAATCCAACCGACAAGCCAGCCAAGGCGCTGATTGCGCGCACGGACCCCAATGAGCAGGAAAGCGTGGTTTTGCTTGAACCTAAGGCTGGCTGATCCACCCCTTGCAATGCGCGTGCCCTGCTGCTAACAGGCCACCATTCTAAAACCACATGCGGGTGTTTGGAGCGCTTCACGGGTCGCCTTTTGGCGTTAATCCTTTTCGCAAAAGTCTACAACTTTTGCGGGATTAACTTGTGCCTCTACATAGAAGCGATCCTTCCGGTGTCAGCAATTCCGCTGATTACTCCACCCGCAGAGGACTAACCGGAGAAGAAAAAATGAGCGTGAATTTCACGATGCGCCAGCTGTTGGAAGCGGGCGTTCACTTTGGCCACCAGAAGCACCGTTGGAACCCTAAGATGGAATCATACATCTATGGTGATCGCAATGGCATTCATATTTTGGATCTATCGCAGACAGTTCCTTTGCTGCATCAATCATTGGAAGTGATCACCGATACCGTGGCCAAGGGTGGTCGGGTATTGTTTGTGGGCACCAAGCGTTCGGCGGCTGAGCAGATTGCTGAAAGCGCAAAGCGTTGCGCCCAGTATTATGTAAATGCACGTTGGCTGGGCGGTATGCTCACCAACTGGAAAACCATTTCAAATTCGATCAAGGCCCTGCGCAAAATTGACGAAGTTTTGGAAAAGCAAGGCGCTGGTTTCAAGAAGCGCGAAGTATTAAACATGACGCGCGACAAGCTGAAGTTTGAAAAAGCTTTGGGCGGCATCAAGGACATGGGTGGTGTGCCTGATTTGCTGTTCGTGATCGATACCAACAAAGAAGCAATTGCCATCAAGGAGGCCAATCGTTTGGGCATTCCGGTTGTGGCCATCATCGATACCAATTCCGATCCTACTGGCGTGACCTATCCAATCCCAGGCAATGACGATGCGGCGCGTGCCGTAGCACTTTATTGCGATCTCGTGTCACGGGCTGTTCTCGAAGGCATCGAAAAATCGCAACATCGCTCAGGCGTTGATGTGGGTGCCATGGACGCGCCTCCGGAAGAAGCGGTTGCCGCTCCTCCGGCAGCTTAATCTCGAAAGGACATAAGATGGCTGAGATTACTGCCGCTATGGTGAAAGACCTGCGCGAAAAAACCGGCGTGGGCATGATGGATTGCAAGTCTGCACTTGCCGCCACCAATGGCAACCTTGAAGAAGCCGTTGATTGGCTGCGCGCCAAGGGCTTGGCCAAGGCTGCCAAGAAATCAACCCGCGTTGCTGCTGAAGGTCTTGTTGGCCTGTGCATTTCAGGCAACACTGGCGCTTTGGTTGAAGTGAATTCGGAAACCGACTTTGTGGCCAGGAATGACAAGTTCCAAGCCATGGTGGGCCAGATTGCCAAATTGGCAATCAATGCACAGGGTTCAACCGAAGCTTTGAAAACCATGCATTATCCTGGCTCACCCCATGCAGTTGCAGAATATGTGGCTGAAATGGTGGGTTCAATCGGTGAGAACATGACAGTGCGCCGCACTGCTGCACTCAGCGTGAAGCAAGGTTCGATTGGCTCTTACATTCACAATCAGATCGTGCCTGGCATGGGCAAGATTGGCGTTCTCGTGGCACTCGAAGGCACGGGCAAGGCCGAAGAGTTGGCGGCATTCGGGCGTTTGCTTGCGATGCACANNGCAACCAATCCTGTGGCATTAACACTTGAAGCCATTCCTGCCGATGTTTTGGCCCGCGAAAAAGCCATTCTCGAAGAAAAGAATGCCGGCAAGCCAGCCAATGTGATGGATAAGATTGTGGCTTCAGGCCTCAAAACTTACGCCAAAGAAAACTGCTTGCTGGAACAAGCTTACGTTCACGATGGTGCCAAGACTGTG
>PLXI01000246.1 GCA_003151375.1 Hyphomicrobiales bacterium | reverse complement strand
GCCTGAGCGTACTTCGTAAGAATCTCTTCAATTTCCCGCTCGCTATGACAGACGCAGGTAAGGTGCGGAATTGGGTCGAGCTTGGTCGTCTGCTTCAGCCTCAGCACCAGGTCATGCGTCAACTGCCGCGTCGAGCCGCCGGCCCCGTACGTTACGGACACAAAAGAAGGCTGCAGAGTCTCCAGCAGCGCGATGTTCTCGTAGAGAGTCTCGGCATCGGCCGCGGTCTTAGGCGGGAAGAATTCAAACGAAACGGAGGGCGCTTTCATGCAACTTTGGCTTTCGCATAAGATGGGCTGAACTGGGCTTGCGCTTTGGCAAGCCAGAGTGAAACTGTAAGGCCGGGGCCGGATTTCAACCACGGCGGCGGCAAAACCTTATGCTGCTTCAGGCTGAAACCTGCTTTGGCAAGAAAACCTGTCATCTGTTCGGCTGAAAGGCCCAAGCGGCGATGGGCATGGGCGCTGCGCAGTTCTTCTAATTCATGGGGCGCAAAATCAACGATCACCAAAGTGCCTTCAGGCTTTAATACGCGGCGCGCCTCTAGCAAGGCAGCTTGCGGATCATCTAGGAAGTGTAGCACCTGATGGATGGTGACAAGATCACCTGTCGCATCGGCATAAGGCAGAGCATAAATATCGGCTTGGCGAAGCTGCGCGTGTCTCAAACCTTTTTCTTCAAGCTTAGCGCGCGCGATGGCCAACATATCTCGGCTTTGGTCTACGCCCCAAAGTTTAACCGCTAAGGGCGAGAGCAATTCCAACATCCGGCCCGTGCCAGTGCCAAGATCAATCAAGGTATCAAATTTGGCTTTGCCAACAAGTGCCAGCAACGCGGCCTCAACTTCATTTTCCTGCACATGCAATGAGCGCAGGCTTTGCCACTGCGCGGCATTGGCGGCGAAATAGCTGGCGGCGGCTTGATGCCGTTTGGCGCGAAGCTCTTCAAGGCGGCCAAGATCCTGGTGCAGTTGCGCATCCGTTGCAGGCAACATATCCACCAGCGCGCGCGCCAGTGCGCCGCCCCTGCCCTCTTCACGCTGACGGAACAAAACCCAATTGCCTTCTTTGTGGCGACTGATCAGTCCGGCCTCAGTCATCAATTTGAGGTGGCGTGAAACACGCGGTTGGCTTTGGCCCAAAACCTGGGTCAATTCAGTTACGTTCATCTCACCATGCGACAGCGCAAAAAGGATGCGAAGCCTGGTCATTTCAGCTACGGCACGCAAGCCGGCGAGCAATTCATCCATAAAACACCTCAGAAACTATATAAACAAATCTTTATATAGTTGGCAAGCGCGGTCTCATTGGCTAAAATGCGAGAAATAATGATATGTGATGGCCTTGTATTTTGATTCCCACACAGACCATCTAAACATTGCCACAGTCTAAATTGAGAATGTCTTTGGAAATTAACCGGAAACTGACCATGACTTTGACCCGTCGCCAAGTTATTGCATCATTTATATCATTGGCAGCCCTCGCCAGCGCTGCCCCTGCCGCCATGGCAGCAAGTGCTGATGATTATGTGCACAAGCTGGGTGTGGAAGTGTTGCGCTTGGCACAAGGCGGAAGCCGTGGAGACAAAGCCCTGCAACGCCGTTTTGCAGCTTTGCTAACGCGTTATATTAACATCCCAGGCATTGCTAATTTCGCACTTGGACCAGCGCGGGCAAATTTGCCAGCTGGTGACAGGACAATGTTTTATGATCTTGTGTCCAACTATGCCGCTGCCCTTTTCGTTTGGTACGTGAACGACTTTCAAGGCAGCGACCTAAAAATCACTGGCTCGAGCCAACAAGGCACCTTCACCATGGTTGACAGCCAGATTGTGGGCAGTGGCCAGCCCGTGAAATGGCGCGTGGGCGGCAGCGACGGGGCAATGCGCATCGTTGACATTAATGTGCAAGGTGTTTGGCTGACGATTGCCATGAAAGACCTTTTCACCAGAACACTGAACGCCTCACATGGTGATTTCAAGCCGCTCTATGCAAGATTGCGTGAGGCGGATACATGGTGATTGTTGCTGTAATTTACCCCGTATTAACCATGTCCGGCTGAAAAAGACCGATCATGTCCAGAATCATTTTCACACGCCGCTTATTTTTGGGTTTCTTACCTTTGGCTTTGGCCACACCTGCCTTTGCGGTGGCGGCACCTGCTGAGGAACACCCTTCCATTAGCTTCATGAATCAGTTGGGCGAAGACTTGCTTCATGCCCATAGGCTTGGAACCAAGTCTGCGCTGTTGCGTGTGGTGCTGCGTTACGCTGACATCGGAAGCATTGCCAATCAATCTATCAGTGGCCATGACGTGCCCGATGGTGAGGAAGAGGATTATCAACGCGGCGTGGCTCGGTTTATAGCGCGCTACATTGCCGAACAAAGCCGCACTTATCCCGTTGCCAAATTTGAAGTGGGTGAAGCCACGATCGATAAAGACAAAAATGTATTGGTTGATTCCAAAGTTTTCATGATGGCTGGCCAGGTTTATTCGGTTTCATGGAAACTGAATTGGGTGGGTGGCAGCTATAAAGTGGCTGATGCGCGGTTCTTGGGCTTTTCTATGGTGAACCAAGAGCGCAGCATTTTCTCTGATTATATTTCTAAGAATGCGGGCGATGTGAAATCGCTTATTGTTGCACTCTTGCGACAATGAACAAGCTTGGCGCAACCCGCTTTGCTGTGGTTGCGCTTTTGTTTCTCGCATCTTGTTCTTCAGGCCGCCGATCAGCAGAGTTTACCCTTGATGGTGTTACAGCGCCGCCACGGGTGTGTGCACTCAATCCACAAGACTTCGCTCAAGCTGAACGCGTGCCGGACTTTCATTTGGACAACGGTTGCGGTGTTGCAAATGGCTATAAAATTTACACCATCAATGATGTGGGCCTGAACCCTTCGGCTCTCATCACATGCGATTTGGCCGATTCGGTTTCGACTTGGCTTTCCACCATGGTGCAGCCAGCCGCGCAGGCCACTTATGGGCAACGTGTGGTGGCCATTAAAGTTCTTGCCTCTTATTCCTGCCGCTCACGCGATAACATAAACGGTGCGAAATTATCCGAACATGGCTTTGGCAATGCGATCGATATTGGCTCTTTTATCTTGGAGGATGGGCGCGAGGTGAATGTTTTGCATGACTATTATGGCAATGGGCCAGATCAGAAATTCCTCCACAGCATTCGCGCCCAAGCTTGTGGCTTGTTCAGCACCGTGTTGGGGCCGGGATCAGACGCCGATCACTCCAACCACTTTCACTTGGACAAAATGTTCTTGCGTCCTGGCCGCGGTACCTATTGTCGCTAACAACCGAACACTGCCGCTTGCCAAACAAGCTTTGCCCTGCTTAATCTGCGCCGGCTTTGCGTAAAGCAGCGATAACAGGCTGCCGCAAACGGGAGGACTCTATGAAATACATTTTGCTGGCCATCCCATGCATTTGTGCGCTGGCTGCGCCTTATTACAATGTGATTGAGCCACGGGCTTTTGGTTTTCCATTCTTCTATTGGTTTAACTTGGCCTTGATCCCAGTTTCGATGGCCTTCATCTATGCGGCTGGCAAAGTAGGAGGCGACCAATGAACGTCGTCGCAACATCAGTTTTCGTTTTCTTCTTCTTGCTCGTTACCGTGCTGGGCTTTTGGGCCTCACGCTGGAAAGCGGGCGATCTCAATTCGCTTCACCAATGGGGCTTGGGTGGGCGGCAATTTGGCCCATGGGTCACTTGGTTTTTGATCGGTGGTGATCTTTACACCGCTTACACCGTTATCGCTGTTCCAGGTCTGGTTTATGCGCTTGGTGCTTATGGCTTCTTTGCCGTGCCCTACACTGTGTTGATGTATCCACTTGCGTTCTTGCTCATGCCGCGGTTTTGGAATGTGTGCGCCAAGCGCGGTTATGTGACGGCTAGAGATTTTGTGCTCGGCCGCTTCGGTTCAAAGTGGCTTGAGCTGGCCGTGTCTGTCACCGGTATTCTGGCGACAATGCCTTACATAGCACTTCAACTTGTTGGTATGGAAATAGTCATTCGCGGTCTAGGCTTTCAAGGCGAAGGTTTGATGGCGCATGTGCCACTCACCATAGCCTTTGTGATCTTGGCGCTTTACACATATTCTGCAGGCCTTCGCGCACCTGCAGTGATTGCCTTTGTCAAAGACATCATGGTCTATGTTTTCGTGATCGCAGCAGTTATATATATTCCATATCAGCTTGGCGGTTTTGGCTCGATGTTTGATGGCGCTGGCAAAGTGTTTGAAGGCATGGTTGCCGCTGGTGCCGCGGCCAGCCCACCCAAGGTGGTAAACGCCGGGCTGACACTAACCCAATCTCAAATCTGGCCATTCTTGACACTGGCTGTGGGTTCAACTTTGGCGTTGTTCATGTATCCACATTCACTCACCGGTGTGTTGTCGGCCAATGGTCCCAAGGCCATCCGCTT
>PLXI01000132.1 GCA_003151375.1 Hyphomicrobiales bacterium | reverse complement strand
AGGTGACCGCCGGATTGGCGAAGGATGTTGACGCCGTGAACCAATAGGCAGCGGTGATATAAAGACCAACCAAGGTGGGAATGGCACCAGCATTAAAACGCAAGCCGCCGAAGATCGTGAGTAACAAGCCAAAAGTTGCGGTCACTTCGGCGATCCAGTGGCCCGTGCTCCACCGTTGTTTGGTCGCGATTTCCAAAATCGATAAATCAAACATTGCATGGGCAAGCCACACGCCAAGCACTGCGCCGAGCATCTGACAAATGATATAAGGCGCAAGGCGTTGCCAAGTCATTCTGCCGCTCACGCACATGGCCGTTGACACCACTGGGTTGAAATGCGCGCCCGAGATTGGCCCCAGTATCGTAATCAATACATAAAGGATCGCTCCGGTTGGAATGGTGTTGCCTAGCAATGCAATGGCAACATTACCGCCCGCCAACTGTTCACCCATGATGCCGGAGCCGATGATCGTTGCCAGCAAAGCAGCGGTCCCAATGAATTCGGCACAATAAGCTTGGCGTGGCATCAATGCCTTCTCACTTTGCGTAGGCAAATACCGCTCCCACAACACCACCAACGCCAAGCAGGATCGAAGCATACCACGGCCAGCGTTTGCCTCCAGTAACGATGGCTATCGTTGCCATCGCAATACCGATGTGAAGCAGCGTTACAGCTCCAGTTAAAATGTGATGACGGGTTTCATGAGTTTCGCCTTCAGCCAACTTCGCAGCGGATTCGCCTTCCAGCTTCTTGGCCTCTTTCTGTATGTCTGCGCTGTCATCCTCATTCTTTTTGGCCTTGGCTAAGAAGTCGTCTTTCACCGGACCGTCGGAAGCAGTAGCCGCCGCGATGTCATACATATTCTTCTTCATGCTTTTGGCTTCGTAGAAATTCCAACTGTCTGTAGCTTTATTTTGAAATAGCACCGCTTCATTCTTGGCTGAAATGGCATCGCCATCTTCAAGTGTTTCAAGGCTGCCAACAGTTGCGGCAACCACGGCCAGAACCGCGATGCTCATGGCCACGGTGCTGATAAACCTGTTGCCTCCTTCGGCCTCATGTTTGGCATGCATGGCATGTTCGGTGTGTTCATAATCTTCTGTTGGCATTTCAGACATGCAGATATTCCCCATTACATTTACACATTTACGTTATGCTATCTGCGAGTTAGCAGTCGCCGTCAAGATATTGCACCTCTCGTGGCTGAGCGTAGGAGTCAGTTAACGCGCCATGTGTTGCTGTTATCCACGACACGCAATGGCCCCAATCTTGCCACATCAAAGCCTCGAATCCCCATAACCCTGCAGGGCGGACGGCGACATGTTCAAACCCCTCTCATAAAGGAGAACAACATGACCATGCCTCAACGACACTGGTGGCACGAACTTAATACCTGGGAGCCCGAAATGGCGTTGGCCTTTTATGGCCGTACGCTTGGATGGCACTTTGAGCCCCTGCCCCTGCCCGATGGCACGGCCTATTGGATTGCCAGCAAAGACGGCAAGACTGTGGGTGGTGTATTTGAACTGACTGCGCCGGACTATGAAGGCGTACCCACTCATTGGATGACTTATCTCTCAGTCGCCAATATGCGCGAAGCCGAAAACCAGACGCATGAAGCTGGTGGTGAGGTGATGCGTCCGCCGGTTCTGATCCCTGGGGTTGGCACTGTGGCGGTTATGTCTGACGCCTCTGGTGCGATGATTGGCTTGATTGAGCCAACAGCCAAACATGCGTTGACCATGACACACTAAACAATGACACTGCGGGCGATTCTCGGAGTCGCCCGCAGATGCACGACCATACTCACATTGCCACAAATCCATGGGATTTTTGGTTTGCGCGCGGCGCCGTGGTGGTGATTGCTGGATTGCAACTTTTTCTTATCAACAATTTTTCATGGGGCCCAAAATGGTTGGTTCCCGGTCTAGAGCTTTTGCTTTTGTTGCCGCTGTCTGTCGCCACCGCTTGGACCATCGACAAAGCCAAGACAGCAACAGAGGAAAAACATTTCATTGCGCTCGCTAATTATCGCCATACAGTTCGTGTCGCCGCAGTGGTGTTGACTGCACTGGTCACGCTTGCGAATTTTGCTTCACTGTTTGAGCTGATCCACGCATTGCTCTCTGGCAAAGCTGGTGCTGCGCCGTCATTGCTGCTTGATGCAATTAACATATGGATTACCAATGTTATTGCTTTTTCCTTGTGGTTTTGGAACATCGATCGCGGCGGGCCGCCCTTGCGCGGATTGCACGACACTCCACAGAACGATTTTTTGTTCCCACAAATGTCTTCAAAAAAAACTCGTGGATGGTCGCCCGGCTATATTGATTATTTGTTTCTGGCCTTTACCAATGCTACAGCTTTTTCACCCACCGATACGATGCCGTTTTCGCAGCGCGCCAAATTGTTAATGATGGCACAAGCATCGATTTCGCTGTTGGTTATCACTCTGGTTGCAGCGCGCGCTGTCAACATTCTCAATTGAGTTTATTCTTCGCATACGGGGGAACTTTTTTTGGTCATTGTTTTGATGATGTTTTATGTATTGATCCCTGCGAGCGCAACCGACTGGCCGCGCTGACGGGCATTTTTAACGGAGGAGAATGCAATGAATAAGTTGATGTTTGCTGGTTTGGCGCTTGCCGCTGTTCTGGTCGTAAACGCGGGTTCTGCCCATGCGGCCGAATCCACCGCAATGAAGACTTGTACTGATCAATGGGATGCTATGAAAGCGGCCAACAAGATTCCAGCTGGCACAACTTGGCCGACCTTTGAAAAGGACTGCATGGCCAAAGCAGATGCAGCACAGGCGGCTCCTGCAATGGCAGCTCCTGTGGCCCCTGCTATGGCCCCGGCACCTAAGATAGCTGCTCCTGCAATGGCCCCAGCCCCCAAGATGGCTACGCCTGCAGTTGCACGTGCCAATGGCGAACAGAGCCGCATTAAATCCTGCGCTGGCCAGTGGGACCAAATGAAGGCTGCAAACAAAATTCCTGCTGGCTTGAAGTGGCCAGAATTCTGGCATGATTGCGATACGAAGTTGAAGGCCGCTGGCCAATAAGTTTCTTTACCAAGGCAAGATTGGGGTCAGCTTCGGCTGGCCCTTTTTATTTAGCTTCGCGAAATAGTAACTTTATAACCCGCAAGCGAAATGCTGCTTTGGTCGGCGATTAAGCTTTGCTCTTGGCAGGCTTAACACCACTAAAGAGGCTGTCTGTATCAGCGATCAAATCTTGCATGGCTTTGCGCGCGCCATTGCTGTCTTGATCTTTGACTGCTTTGTAAATTTTGTCGTGCAAGTGCCATGCTTGCTTTTGACGGGTGTTGACGATGGTGGTGAATTCAAAAAGCGATCCCAGTGTTTGCTCAATCAACACAGAAAAGGGGTTAAGTAATTCGTTGTTGGCACACGCCAAAAGCTGTCGGTGAAATGCCACGTCAGCGATAACGCTGTCTTCAATTTTACCTGTGAAATGCATCTGGCTTAATGCCTCACCCAATGCCTGTAACTGGTCTGGCCGGCGTTTCAGTGCCGCCAGTTCTGCTATGCCTGGTTCAATGTGACGGCGGAATTCTTGGGTGGTTGCGAGGAAAGCCTTGCGTCCCACAGCCGTGCCTAGCCAGGAGAAAACGTCCTTATCCAGCAAGTTCCAATTGGCACGCGGGGCGACGCGTGAACCAATTTTAGGCTTGGCCACAATCAGGCCCTTGGCTTGTAGCACTTTCATGCCCTCACGAATGGCGGTGCGGCTGGCCCCATGAATACGGCCCCATTCGGCCTCATTAGGCAGGATGGAACCCGGTGGGAATTCACCTGCACAAATGCGTGCACCAATCTTGGCCGCAATGTCTGAATGCAGGTTGCGCCCTGCGGATTTCGTGCGCGGACTATCTTGCTTTCTATTTATCATACAAATCTTGACACCGTTTATAAACACCTTATGGTGGGTCCACGGGCGTAGCAAGCCGATAACAGGCTTGCGCCCAATAACATCCTAAGGGAGGAAACTGATGTTAAATCGTAGACATTTCTTGGCAACAAGCGTTGCCGGCGCTGTAGCTATGGTAACAGCTGGCGTTGCGCTAGCTGATGATAAAGGCCTGATTGGTATTTCGATGCCAACAAAGTCTTCAACCCGTTGGATTAGCGACGGCGACTCAATGGTGAAGGAATTCACTGCAAAGGGTTACACGACCGACCTGCAATTTGCTGAAGACGATATTCCAAACCAGCTCGCTCAGATTGAAAACATGGTCACCAAGGGTGCCAAGGCTTTGATCATTGCAGCTATTGACGGCTCGACCCTTTCGGACATTCTCCAAAAGGCCCACGACAAGGGCGTTAAGGTATTTTCTTATGATCGTTTGATCACCAAGACACCAAACGTTGACTATTACACAACATTCGACAACTTTGGCGTTGGCGTTTTGCAAGCCAACTCGTTGGTTGCTGGTCTTAAGGAACGTTTCCCTAGCGTTAAGCCATGGAACGTTGAATTGTTTGGCGGTTCGCCAGATGACACTAACGCTGGTTATTTCTACAATGGCGCTATGTCGGTTCTGCAGCCGCTGATCGATTCAAAAGCTATCGCCATTGTTTCAGGCCAGATGGGCATGGACAAGGTTGGTACGCTGCGTTGGGATGGTGCAGTTGCACAAGCCCGCATGGATAACATTCTGTCCAAGTCCTATACCAAGGACAAGGTCAACGGCGTTCTGTCACCTTATGATGGTTTGTCACGTGGTATTATCTCATCGCTCAAGGGCGTGGGCTATTCACCAGCCAAAGATTTCCCGATCGTAACCGGCCAAGATGCCGAAGTACCATCGGTTAAGGGCATTATTGCTGGTGAACAATATTCCACCGTGTTCAAAGACACTCGTGAACTTGCGAAAGTGACTGCCAATATGGTTGATACCGTATTGTCGGGCAAAACTCCTGAAGTTAACGACACCAAGACTTACAACAACGGAGTGAAGGTTGTTCCTTCATACCTGTTGAAGCCTGTTGCAGTTGGCAAAGCTGACATCCAGAAGGATCTGGTTGANNAGTAGCACCAAGCTGCCGTTAAATTGGGGATGACGTCACGGCCATGCAGCCGATCCTGGAAATGAAAAATATTACCAAAACCTTCCCCGGTGTGAAGGCTTTGACTAATGTAAACCTTACTGTTCTTCCCGGCGAAATTCACGCCGTTGTGGGAGAAAATGGTGCTGGCAAATCTACTTTGATGAAGGTTTTGTCGGGTGTTTATCCCGCCGGTGACTTTGATGGTATTATCAAGTTTGAAGGCACTGAGCGCAAGTTTTACACAATAGCGGATTCAGAAGACACGGGCATTGTGATCATCCACCAAGAGTTGGCTTTGATCCCCCTGCTCTCTATTGCTGAAAATATCTTCTTAGGCCACGAAACCGCCAAGTATGGTGTGATCAATTGGTTTGAAGCCATCAGCCGCAGCAAGGCGCTGTTAGATAAAGTGGGTCTGAAAGAACACCCCAATACCTTGATTGCCAATCTCGGCACCGGCAAGCAGCAGTTGGTGGAAATCGCTAAGGCTCTCAACAAAAATGTGAAGCTGCTCATTTTAGATGAGCCCACCTCCTCACTCAATGAAACTGATTCAAATGCGCTGCTTGAATTGCTCAGGGGCTTTAGAGCGCAAGGCATCGCATGCATTCTTATCACCCATAAACTCAACGAAGTATTGAAGGTGGCGGACCGCATCACGATTTTACGCGATGGTAAAACCGTGGATACGCTTGATACGCGCACCGCAAAGGTGAGCGAAGACCGCATTATCAAAGCTATGGTGGGGCGCGAATTGTCTGAACGCTATCCTGCACGCAAAGCCAAAATTGGCGAGATGATGTTGGAGGTGAAAAATTGGAATGCCTATCACCCGCAAAATGCCGAAAGGCAGATGATTAAAAACGCCAGTCTTCATGTGCGTGCAGGCGAAGTTATTGGCATTGCTGGGCTGATGGGATCGGGCCGCACTGAATTTGCCATGTCCATTTTCGGCCGTGCTTATGGTCAGAAGATTTCTGGTGATGTTTCGATGCGCGGAAAAGCCGTAGATGTTTCGACCATTCCAAAAGCAATGGCGGCAGGCATCGCCTATGCAACCGAAGACCGTAAAAATTACGGGCTCGTGCTCATCGATCATATCAAACATAATATCACTTTGGCCAATCACGCTGGCGTATCGTATCGCGGCGTGCTGAATGATATTGAAGAATTGAAAGTGGCAGATCGTTACCGCAAGAATTTGGCTATTCGTTGTTCGTCAGTTTATCAGACCACCGTCAATCTTTCCGGCGGCAACCAGCAGAAGGTTGTGCTGTCCAAATGGCTGTTTGCAGGCCCAGACGTGTTGTTCTTGGATGAGCCAACGCGCGGCATTGATGTGGGTGCCAAATTTGAAATTTACGGAATTATCAATAAGCTGGCTGAAGCCGGCAAGGCTGTAGTTGTGATTTCTTCCGAAATGCCAGAGCTGCTTGGCATTACTGACCGAATTTATATAATGAATGAAGGCCGCTTTGTGGGCGAAATGCCGACGCGCAAAGCAAGCCAAGAATCCATCATGCGCACTATTATGAAATCATGGGAACACTGAAATGAGCATGCCTGATATAAAAGTCACATATAATACGAGCATCGGTGCATTCGTCAAAAGCCATTTGCGCGATTATATTTTGCTGATCGCACTTGCCGCCATCATGTTGTTTTTCCAATACACCACAGGTGGAACTTTATTCGAGCCAGTGAACCTTACCAATATCATCCTACAAAACTCCTACATCATTGTAATGGCGCTGGGGATGTTACTGGTGATCATCGCTGGCCATATTGATCTTTCAGTTGGTTCAGTCTCTGGTTTTATTGGTGGCTTTGCCGCGCTGATGATGACCCATACAATGCCCTTTGCAGTAGACTCGAATTTGCCTTTTGCCTTTGATCCATTCACTACCGGCATAATCTGTGTTCTCATGGGTGCTGCCATCGGTGCCGCGCAAGGCTATTTTGTTGCCTATCAGAGAATTCCTGCATTCATTGTCACGCTCGCTGGCATGCTGGTCTTCAAAGGGCTGGAACTGGAGTCACTTGGCGGTGCTTCGATCGGCCCTTTGCCAGTCACTTTCCAACGGCTTTCTAATGGCTATTTGCCCGATATTTTCGGCGGTGGCGATGGTTTCAACATTCTCGCCATTGTGGTTGGCATTGCGGTTTCAGCGCTTCTTGTTTGGTTCAGCGTCAAGGAACGACGTGCCCAAGTAGCCCATGGCTTGGCGGAAGAACCCACACCAATTTTCTGGGCTCGTAACGCGATTATTTCTTTCGCGTTTATCGGTTTTTGCTGGCTGATGGCCTATTACAAGGGATTGCCCAATGTTTTAGTGGTGATGGGTGTTCTGATCGCCATGTTCATGTTCATTACAATGCGGACCACCTTTGGGCGGCGCATCTATGCACTGGGCGGCAATAAACATGCCACCAAGCTTTCGGGCATCAACACAGAGCGCCTCACCTTCCAAATTTTTACAATCATGGGTGCACTTTCTGGCCTTGCCGGATTGATCTTCGCCGCTCGCCTTAACGTCGCGACACCTAAGGCAGGTGCGGGCTTTGAGCTTGATGTGATCGCTGCCTGCTTCATCGGCGGTGCTGCCGTGACTGGCGGCGTGGGCAAAGTGACGGGTGCCGTGATCGGCGCATTTATTGTTGGAGTGATGAACAATGGCATGTCGATCGTTGGTGTTGACATCGGCTGGCAATTCTTCATCAAGGGCGCAGTACTATTGCTGGCTGTATTCTTGGATGTCTATTACAAGGATAAGCGTTGAGGGGTGCAACTGCAGTGAGCAAGATTATGCCGCCATTCGCATGGCTGCCGTGCGTCGTCAACTTCCACTGGGGCCAGTCATTTTCGTAAACCCCGGTCAGATCACCATCACACGTAACGGCAAGATCTCGCGGGCGAGAACCCGTGAACGTTTCATAGCTGGAGAAATTCCACATGCATGGAGTTGAAGATTGTTGACCGCGTCTTGCACCTATGGCTGTTGGGCCTGCTGCACTGCAATAGGGGCGATTTCAGGCAGTCTGTAAGATGTCGGACTTTTCAAGAGAAGCGTGTCCCAAGATTCAAATTAGCACCTCACTCACTACGATGATGGTTCGCGTGCAGGTTTTCATTTAATGCACGACTGGCTGTCGGCTTGCTTGGATTGCATGTCCGCTTATGCGGTGAATGGGGACTAGCTGTGAAAGGCCAAGCTTGTCAGCTGTTGACCCAGAGCGGTCATGTGCGAAGCCATACGTTCTAAGCCAAATTCCGGGTGCAAGTAGACTAAGTTCTCACACGCTCGCTCAATCAGGTAAGCCCACCAACCGAAGTGCTTCGGCCAATCCCGCCATATTTTGAGGGGTTGTAATGTTACCCGATGCTAGACCGCTCACGGTAAAATCAGGTTGTAGCTCACTTACGCGCGCGCTGAGATATCGTAGTGAATATGTAGAGATAGACTGCCCCAAAGGCAATGGTGCGGTAACACGTGATCGATGCTAGCTTCTGTTTGGAAGTGAGACCGCTTATGATCAACGCCATCAATCGCAAGGCGCTCGCCATTCTCAAGCCGGACTATCGGCGCTTCGTAGTCGGGATAGATTGCAGGCAGCGACGGTTGGTTTGCGGTGAGGTCGCGCAAGCCCTTAACGAGCGAGCGGACTTCTTCGCGGGTCTTGTTCATTGAATAGAGGTTGCACATGCGACTTAGCCAAGCACTGCCACACGTCCGTCGTCAAATAAATATGGACTTTGTACAGCCTAATTGAGTGAAGGCTCTTGCGCTCAAAGGCATTCAAACTTCGACGGCGCAAAATGCTATTTTGGCGCTTCGATTGTAATCGACGGATCATATTTGATGTGCTGCGTGGTGATGGAATGAACCCCCATGGCGGTTCCATCAACAATCAGCCCAACCGGCAGCCCGTTGTCCCCCTTGTACAGGGTGATATGGCTGGTTGTCTTGATGCCCATCGCTTCGCCTGAACTGTCATACTGATAGACGGGATAGGAATGGCCGTCGAAATTGTCATTACTGCCGCAGGAGAAGTTCGACCTTGTGTCCTGAAACGTGCCCATCATTGTCTTGATCATGTTCGAACCCATTGCGCCTGGTGCTGATTGCCATTTGTCGCCACGCTTCATCCACGTGCCCTGCGGCAAGATCACGATTTCCATCTGGTCCATTTTGATGTGTTCGGAAGTTGGCAGATTGACGTCCGCTTCCATTTTAGTGATCTTGCCGCCGCCATCAGAATTCATCGTCATGTGATAGGGCCCGGCACTCATCATGCCTTTCACAATGCCATCCACATCTGATTTGCAATCGGCATGGGCGGAATTTGCGGCCACAAGGACGGCGGCAGTTGCGAGGAAAAACAGTTTCAAATCGGCCTCCAGAATGAAGTCCCCGCGCCTTGCTAGCCCGGCATGAATTTTGGCGCAAGCCTTAGCGAAATGATGCGGCCAAATTGGCGAAGGCTAAATTCTTGAACGAATATCAAAAAATATTCGCTCCTGTTCCATGGGGAACAGCGCGAACGCCGCAACGGGATCATTCTCCGTTTCAAGCCCGGGCAATCATGCACCGGATACACCAAAGGAGAATATCATGTATAAGTTCACGACCCTCGCCACACTCGCTGCCCTCACGCTGGGCGCAGTTACAATGCAGTCTACACTGGCTTCGGCTGGCAACCGCACCTCGGTTGGCAAGATCCTGCGCCTCCCCTACGGCGCAGCGATGGGCCAAGACTCAGTTTCCAACATGAACCCCAGCCATTTCCCCCAAGGTCCAACGCCTCTGCCTATTCCGGGCCAGGGCGGCGGCGCCGGCGGCGGCATGGGCGGCGGCTCAGGTTCCGGCGGTGGCCACAATCACCACCCTGATTTCAACTTCTCTTTCGACACCTACACCAACTTTGATCCTGCCCATTTCTGCCGCCTTGAAATGCACAAGCACAGGCTCATCCGCGTCTGCTATGTTTCGCAGGCGAGCTATGCCCCCGCCGTTTCCATCGGCTTTGGATGGTGAATGCCGGGAAGCAAGCCGGAAGACAATCCAATTTGGCCGCCACGCCCCTCCCTGCGCTGGCGGTCAAAACTTTTCCATCACTCCTGTTCCGCCGGGAACAACGCAGGAGCTCAATCTGCACCATTTTCATTTCAACCCGGTGCATCAGGCAGCGGAAAACCCAAGGAGAAGATCATGTCGAAATCCAGCAAACTCATGGCCATCGTGTTTATGGCGTTTATCACTGCCGCAACTTTCGTGGCGCAGAATGCGCACGCCGCAGGCGATCCGGGCGATAATCCCAGCAGCAGCGGCGACCCTGGAAACAACCCTAGCAATGGCAACAATGGCAATCCGGCACCTCGCAACGACAACGCGCCACGTCAAAACATTGTCATCTATCCAGCTCCCTCGAATGGCAAAATAAAACTGGAATATTCGGGCTATGGCACAGGCTCCCTCGTTGTCGGTGCAGGAACCTGCCGCCTTTGCCAACTTCCGCAATTTCAATAATTCACCAGCACGCAAACCCGCATTTGGCCGCTCCGCAGAAGTTCTGCCGGGCGGCCGAAATGTTTTTGAAATGCGCAAAATTAAATTCAACCCTGTTCCAGCCGGAACAGCGCGAAGCCCACGGCAGGGTCATTCTCCATCACATCCCCGGGCACAACGCCCGGCCAACCCAAACGGAGAATATCATGACAAAGACATCAACCCTCACCGCCCTCATTGCCCTCACAATGAGCGCCACCTGCTTGCAAACCAATATTGCTTCAGCAGGGACCTCACTTTTAAGCACAAGAACCAGCCAACTGGCGAGCGTCATGAATGCGCCCGCACAGCAGTCCACAACCATCACCCAAACATCTTCTCCTACCGTTTCCAACAACGGCAGCAGCACACACACCAGTTCGTCTATGGACAGCAGCCGGAATTCCGGAAGCGATGTGCCCGGCAAATCAAAATATATTGTCTTCACACACATCAAATATGCCGACACATCAGTTGGTGACAGGATCAAGAACAGTTTTGCAGCCAAGGGCGCCCTGCGCAATCCAGCCGCAACGGGCGGCACCGCTCCACAAGCGCCAACCGGAACAATTTATGGCAACGGCAAAGACGGTAGCGCAACGGTGCCGGGCTTTAGCGATGTTGGCAACGGGCCAACAGTCAATCTGCCCGGCGGCAACAACAGCAATGGCGTCAAGGGCGTCCCGGGCTTTGACAACATCGGTGGCGGTCCCGGCGTCAACTTGCCCGGCGGAAAAAAGAAGGGTTCGCCGAACGATGCAGCTAACTTTATGGCTGCACAAGAGAATGCCGCTGTTGCTGCCCTTCTCAATGAAGCGTCACAAGGCCCTGATGTGAACGTGCCATCACAATCCAGCGCCGCCCAGGAGCAATCTGACGGCTTGATTGACGGCATTGTGAACTTCTTCACTAGCGGGTCTTCGGCCCCTGCTGATGCTAAAGGCACCGAATCAGGTGCCCGTACGGGTGCGCGCGCCACATCAACCAATGCGAACGGCGAAGGCAAAGGCCAGAGCAACGCTGAGGCGGATCAGCACGCTGTCGTGACCTCGGAAAATCTAGGCGGTCAATATAAGGACTCTAGTGGTCGCGCCATAATGACTGAAGGCTATATGATGCGTGACGCCTTGACGGGAAATGAGATCGGCGGTTCAATGAGCATTGTCGGCCCGATCACGATCACCAAGTCGAAGTATATGCCCAACGATGCCGACACCTCAACATCGGTTAATTCATCAACCAGCCTTGCCCTCAACAACCCGTTCACGGCACATGACAACGGCGGCGGTACTAGCAACAATGTTGACCAGGCCGGTGCTGGCAGCACGGACATCGCGGCAAACTCTTCCTATGCCCAAAAGGACAATGGCGACGGCACCAACGATGCAGGCGAAAACCATACCACATCGTCGGATACTTTGACTTCAAACTCTTCCCTCGCCAAGAAAAACCAAGGCGATGGTGGCGACGACCGTGGCGCACGTAGTGCCGCACTTGCCAAAGCAAACTAACCCAACCTATTCCAGAAGGCGGGGGTAACCCCGCCTTTTCGCTGTGATGACAGGCATAACATTCTTGTCTAACATGAATTCCTGCAGGGGAATTCAATTTCATGGCAACGGCAGAAAAAGAGGCGACACGGCGTCTTGCGGCGATTCTGGTGGCCGATGCCGTGGGCTATAGCCGCATGATGGCTGCTAACGAAAAAGGCACCCTGGCGGCATTGACCAGGCATCGACGTGAGCTGATTGACCCTACCATCGCTGCTTTCAATGGCCGTATTGTTAAAGGCACTGGTGACGGATTCCTAGCCGAGTTTGCCAGTGTGGTTGACGCGGTACACTGTGCCATTGGGCTGCAACAAGTCATGGCCAAGCGCACCGCAAAAGATTCCGCCGGCGAGCGCGTGACGTTTCGCATGGCAATCAATATTGGCGACATCATCTCGCAGGATGGAGATATTTTTGGCGACGGTGTCAATGTGGCGGCGCGTCTTGAGCCGTTGGGCGAACCCGGTGGCCTTTGTATCTCGAAATCAGTGTATGACCAGGTTCGCAACAGGGTTGATGCGAGTTTTGCAGACATGGGCACCCATTCGGTCAAGAACATCGCTACGCCAGTTGAAGCCTTCGGACTTTCAGCAGCAGCCATTGTCGCACTTGCGCCATCACGACCGGAAGATGCCAAAGCCAAACCAAAACGCACGCTCGCCTATGCAGCCTTGGCCGTTTTAGTTCTGGCGGGAGCGGCGGGTGCAGTATGGTTCCTGAATTCGCAACCGGCGGCCACAAGCGCTGCCGCAGCGTCTCTCGATGCCACGCTGAAAGCGGAACTGCCAATCACCACCGATGCCGCCCGTACCAAACTTGTGAAGGAATATTTCGCATCCCACGAACACCGTTCCATGGTTTTGGCGCCGAAGGCAAAGACGCGCTGGTGGTCTGCCGATTGGCCCTCGGCGGAACAGGCGGTGACCAAGGATCTGGAGCGCTGCCAGGCCTTCTATCAGGAACCTTGTGCAGTGCTGGCGGTTGATGACAAAGTATTGGCGAGGCCCGCTGATGGCAGCTGGGCTGTGATGGACGCACCCAAGGCGCATTATGGGGGCGACTATGATCCTGAGCAAATCCCCGGCGTGCGCGCTTCCGTTTTGGCGCGGCCCGAAGTTTCAACTTATGCCAATGCTACTGCGCCAAAGGCCATGGCTTACAATGCTCATGGCATTGTGTCTGTTGTCGCCAAGGCCACCTCGCAGCATCAGGCCGAAACGGATGTGCTGGACCTGTGCAATTCAGACCCTTCGCGCAAGGACGCGGATGGGCCGTGCTTTCTCTATGCCATTGAAAACAGGGTTGTGTTGGGTGAGCATTATTCCGCGGCCGCCACGCCATGAAAGAATGGCCACGGCATCCGATCATGGGTGTCATGGCCAGGAAGGGCATCGCATTTGATCTCAATAAATAATCACCCGATGCTGGCAGATGGTGGGGTAACCATAGATGCTGATGCCTGGCCTGAGATCGCGATAGTTCGACCAGCAATGCTTGCCAAGATAGCCCAGATAGGTTCCCGGTGGGAAGCAATTGCCGATCTGGATTGAAACGCCACCACCATAGACGAAGCCATTGGCCGATGCGGTCTCGGCAGTTGCGACGCCAATGACGCCAGCGGCTGCGGCAGCTAAGATGAGGCGCTTCATAGACTTGGTGAAAGCCAATTTGGCGCGCAGAGTTTTTTCTTTAGACATGGTATTTTCCTTTCGTTGTAGTCCGTGATTGGGCATGACTGGCCAATGAAAGAAATGCCGCTTCCTTGCTGTTCCGCCAGGAACAGGCCTAAAATTGTAACGAGGAAATGCCAATGACTCTTGAAACTGATTTTGGGCTTATCACCGCCTCGGATTTCTTTGCTGGCCTGAGTGTTGCTGATGTGGCTGCAATTCATGCGTTGATGAAGACTGTCGTGTTTGCGCCGGGTCGGATCATTTTTTCCAGCGGCGATGAAAGCAAGAGCCTGTTTCTGGTGGCCGAGGGGCGAGTAAAGCTTTCGATTTTTACGGAAGACGGGCGCGAGCTTTCACTGGCCCATGCAGCGCCCGGAGAGGTTTTTGGAGAGATCGCTGCACTTGATGGGCGGCCACGCACCGCCGATGCGACCGCCCTGTTGAAGACCACACTTCTGGTTCTGCCCAAGACAGACCTGCTGCGAATGGTTGATGCATCGCCCAAGCTTTCCAGAGCCATTATCAACTTCTTGTGCAAGCGGCTCCGCACCACGGACCACAAGCTGGAAGCCATTGCGCTCCATTCCATTGAAGTCCGCCTGGTNNGCCACGGCCCAGGCCCAATATGGCGACTCGTTGAACAGCCGGGTTGATCTCAGCTTTGATATTTCGCAAGGCGAGCTTGGCTTGCTGATTGGAGCTTCGCGCCCCAAGGTTAATGCCGCACTGGTAGCGCTTGAGGAAGATGGCGCCATCAGCAGAGACCAGGGGAAAATCATTTGCAACATCGCGCCGCTGAAACGTTGCGCCGGGCTTGAGGCAGCGGAAGCTGAATAGGGCCCAACGCAAACTGCAGGTGAGTTTGCTTGACGGCCGTTGGGCCAGCGCATAGCCTTCATTTTCCTTTAATCATTAAATTGGCAGGTTGTCTTGATCACACTTCGTTTGTTATCTCGCCTGATTGTGGTGGCTGCCATGGCCCTTGCATCCGGTGCGGCCTTGGCTGCGGACAAAATCACCCACGTGCAATTCCCAAGCATGGACGGAAAGACTTTGCTCGATGGCTACTTGTTCGTGCCGACAGGGCACAGCGCAAAGACGCCTGCCGTGGTGATGATGCATGGGCGTTCAGGCGCCTTCTCCTCACTTGCCAATGGGGAATATGACTCCACCACTTTGATGAAACGTCATCTGTTTTGGGGGCACCACTGGACTGACAAGGGCTATCTTGTACTTTTGGTCGACAGTTTCTCGGCCCGTGGTTATCCGGATGGCTTTCCCATCCACTCCTATGATTCACGGCCAGACGCGGTGAACGAGGTGACGGTGCGGCCACTGGATGCATATGGTGGACTGCGTTTCCTCGACGCGCGTTCTGATGTCGATCCCAAGCATGTTTTGCTTCAGGGCTGGTCAAATGGTGGAAGTGCCACGATTGCCAGCCTCTCGCCTCAGAACCTGGCGGCGCTCGGCGTCGCCCAGACAGATGGATTTGCCGCAGGGGTTGCCTTTTATCCGGCCTGTGGGCTTCACGATCAGTTCAATGACGGCTTTCAGCCTGTATCTCCGCTCCGGGTTTTTTCTGGGGACAATGATGAGGAAGTTTCAGCGGCTCATTGCAAGCGGCTGGTGGATGCCATTAAGGATAAGTCAGGTGATGCCGACATCACCATCTATCCCGGCGCAACGCACGATTTTGATGAGCCCAGCAAGTCACGCCAGGACGACCCGGCCAACGTCGCGGCCTTTGCCGATGCCGTCAAAAAGGTGGATGGCTTTGTAAAACAGCGGCTCGAAAAATAGCCGTATTGTAAAATCGGATTCAAACGCAATAGCGCAGGCTGATTGTCGTTACTGCGCCATTTTCAGCTTTCGTTTTGGCCAAGATTAGTTGCTGGTATAGGCCGCGCCCTGACATTGGCTTTCGAAGTGCTGGCAACGGCCAAAAATCTCTCCTAAGAAAGCAATCACCGTTGGCGACCTCGTAGCCCAAGGCAAGCATCTCGTACTCACGTGCAAGACTTGCAAAACAATCAGCACAAAAGACCTAAACGATGTTTTCTTTGGCCCTAAGATGGAATTTTCAGTGCTGCGAGAAATGTTGAGCTGCCCAGAATGCGGACATAGTAACAGTGCCGATGACAAAAGCTGTCTCATAGTCACGGCCGAATAGACTAGTTGCACCGGGGTGCAGCGGTGGGGGGACAACTGACTGCGAACAATTTTGCGATGAGAGCCACGTCGCTTCGGTGACGTCTGGTCCGACCTTGTCACCAGACAAATTCCGCGATGCTTCGGACCCAATTTGCCGGACTGAAATTCAACTAATTGAGAATTTCGCAATAGTGGTGCGCAACGCTAGGTGACCAGCAGCCGGAGCTGCTGGTCACATTTTTACTTCAGAACTTGACCGCGAATTTCACCATCGGGAAATTTTGCCGTGTGAAGATTCACGTAAACCTTTCCGGCTTGCAAATCGGCGAGCTGAGCGTCAGTGATTGGGGAAGTGCCTGCATCGACCGATTTGGAAATGTCAATTTCCGGTGCGGCGTTCGCCCCAACGGCAGCCGGACCATGAAAATGAGCGGCAGTAACTGGCCCGGTCAAATCTTTGCTTTTGATTACCCAAGTGATGGTTTTGGCGTCAGTATCGACCTTGATGTCTGCTGTACCCGTGGCCTTTGTGTCAACCTTAGGTGATTGGCTAGCTCCATCAAGCGTGGCTTTAAAAGCCAATACCTCAGCGAATACGGGTGTTGAAGCCAGCAGTCCTGTTGTAAGGGTTGCAGCAATAAGAATTGATTTGTTCATCTTCTACTCCTGTTGAGAATTTGAGTTTGCACGCAGCTCAACGTTTTGCATGTTGAGATTGTTTCAGTTCGATCATCTTGCGTGCCGAAGCAAAACTTATCAAATCAAATATACTGTAAGATCATCATAGTTTTCTTACACGTGAAGAATGGGGCACGTACAGATACTGCCTGGGGTCCATGCCCACCTGAAGCAAGCCGCTTAATATGAAGGCCGCGATACGCCGGTGCCTCTATCCAATCAGCGCTCTGTCCGAGTTTATCTGACGACGGACAAATTAGATGACCAGCTTGGTTCCGACGACTGCCAAGGTTCCCGCCAGGATGGGCCGTAGGACACGCTCGGGAATCCGCGAGGTCAGCTGGCTGCCGAAAATGATCCCAGGAATAGAACCCACCAGCAGCGAGCCTAGCAGCGACGGATCGACTGACCCGAGCGCCAGATGGCCCACGCCAGCGATCAAGGTCAAGGGCACGGCGTGCGCAATGTCCGAGCCGACAATCTTTGCCAAAGGCAGTTTGGGATACAGGAAAATCAAAACGGTCACACCGATCGCTCCTGCACCCACCGAGGATAGCGTGATTAGCACCCCGAGCGCCGCCCCGAGCGTAACCGTCAGAACCCGGGTGGTCTGCTCGCTGGGATCGAAGTTCCTGCTGGCAGCGTAGTCATAGAGCTTCTTGCGAAACAGCAGCGTCACCGCGGTCAGTACCAGCGCAAAACCAAGCACTGTCGAGATCACTTTCGATACCGCGTCCCCGTTCAAATGTAACCAGTAGAGCACCGCCACCGTCAGGATCGTCGCCGGAATACTGCCCAACGCCAATCGCAAGGTGACAGTCCAGTCCACGGTCTTATTGGCGCCGTGAACCAGCGTGCCAACGCTCTTGGTTCCAGAAGCGTAAAGAAGATCGGTTCCGACCGCAGTCGCCGGATGAAATCCGAACAGTAACACCAGCAGCGGGGTCATCAACGAACCACCGCCCACCCCGGTCAATCCCACCAGAACGCCCACGAGAACGCCCGATATTGCATATTGTGGATTGAATCCGGAAGTATTGGCCCCGGTTGCCAACCCGCCATGAGTGTAGGCCAGAGCGAATGCAGCAACAACGGCAATGGCCCCCACACCAATTGCGATCCATGGAAGGCCGTGCGTGCGCTCCTCACCCTCTTGGCCTTCGTCTCCAATAACGGCTTGGTTGCTCATTGTAATGGTTCCCCTTCTTTGTCCGTCCTGCGACCCATCTAATTGACGGAGCCGCACCCCTCTCAGTCAGTTTGTAAGCTCGGGCGATCGAGGATAACGATTTTTTTCAATCCATGACGCATCCATGATCAGGGCATAGTAGAGCTTGTGTTGTGAAGCTGCACTGAGACCACCGTGCAAGACGGCCTCAGCCCATGGCTGTTCAGCTGCGTCGCGACCGAAAAAATGCCGCAGGGATTCAAAGAGTTTCAACATGATGTATCCTTTGTCTTACGGCTTCACACTTGATGAGTTTTACAATTTCTGACAATTGAGGAAAATTTCAGTCAGACAGCAGTTTCGTTTGAAGGTCAAAACTCGGAAGGCATGAATGGTGTGTACCATTCGGACAAGATTTTCGGGTAAGCAGCCCAGGTGAAGTTTGAAAAACCTAAAGGGAGGGGTTCAGAAATTTTGGGATCGACATCTGCTGACCGGCCAGCGCGGAGCCAGAAATCAAAAAGAACAATTCTGTCACCGCGTCACTCGATTGGCGAATTAAGTTACTCGCCAGGATATTTCAGCCCAATCAGCACGCGCACCTGATCCAGCGTGTGCATGATTTCGACAGATTGCGCGGACGGCATGATATCGCCGGTGGTCAAGCCCAATTCGATCAGGCGCTCAGCTTCATCCGCTTGAAATTGCATGCCTCGCCCCTCTACCGCCCCGTCAAAAGTCTCTTTGATCGCGTTGGCATTATCATAGACTCGGAAGGTTGTGGGCGAATACCACACACGGTCGATTTCGATCCGCCCCTTGGTGCCGACTATGCTTGCCCGGTTCGACCCACCACTGTCGCTGGAGGAAAGCGTCGTGGCAATGGCACCCGAAGCATAGTGAAAGATCGTTGCAACTTGCGCATCCGCGCCGGTGGCCCGGAACGTGGCGGAGGCTTTGACGGTAGCAGGTTTTCCCAAAATATCCCACGCAAATGAAATCGGATAGATTGCCAAATCCAATAGCGCCCCGCCGCCAAGCGTCAGATCGTTCAAGCGGTGTTTTGGGTCATCCGGCAGTTTTTGCCTATGGTCGGCGATCAGCGAGCGTATCTCTCCAATCGTCCCGGCGGCTATGATCTCGCGGATGCGACGCATATGCGGCAGAAACCGTGTCCACATTGCCTCCAGCACCATCAGATTTTTGGCTTTAGCAAGGGCGACAATCTCGGCTGCTTCTCGCGCATTGATGGTGAAGGGTTTTTCTACAAGGATATGTTTTCCTGCGGTCAGAGCAAGCTTCGCCGCCGACACATGATGTGGATGCGGTGTAGCGATGTAGACGACGTCCACATTAGGGTCAGCCACCAGCGCTGCATAGCTGCCATGGGCAGTGGCAATGCCAAATTCCCTGGCAAACCGCCTGGCGCTTTCGTCATTGCGCGAGCCTACTGCCGTGACACTGTGCCCCGTCAGCAACAAGTCCTTCACGAACAAATCGGCGATCCAACCAGTTGCCAGAATGCCCCATCTTATCTTTCCTGCCATTTCTAAAATCCTCTGATTTGTATGTTGTAAGCTCGTACCTCAGATTGATCCACAGTATAAAGTGGCGTGAAATTTAAAGCGATTATAGCAGAGGTGCCTTTTTGGTCATGAGCCGATGAACCTCTGTCATGGCCTGACGCCCGCTTCTGGCCCACAGCGGATAATCCGGAGTGATTGCCCGAAGTCCGAAGTTGACCCAAAGCGGTCTCTTATGGGTCGTTGGCGCGAATAGAGATCACTTTACTCGCTCACATTAAGCGCCACATCTTACGGCCTGCGGTGTTGTCCCTGTCCTCACGCGGACGGCCCTTATGAAGGAATTGGCGTCCTAGAAGCCAAGCAACAACGCGATTTCCGCGCTCGTCATTACGGTTTTACGCAAATAATGTTCGACCAGTGAAGAACGCACAGAATCCAAAGTTTCATGGTATGACGTACTTTCTTCCTGAAGCCTGCGCTGAAGCTTGCGCGCATGTTGTTTCCGTTAGCAATGCCAGCGATTTTTGCTTCCAGCACATGACTTGCGATTTGCATTGTGCATTGCAGCGAAATGTGGAATTTTAGCTAGTTGAACGGGTGAAATTTCGAAATGGCAATCACGGCAGCTCTCCACCATCTCACCCATTACAAATATGATCGGCCTGTGACTCTTGGGCCTCAGGTTATTCGTTTGCGCCCGGCACCCCACAGCAGAACGCGGGTGATATCGCATTCATTGAAAGTGACGCCCGCTGATCATTTTGTGAACTACCAACAAGACCCCTATGGCAATTGGCTGGCGCGGTATGTGTTTCCAAATCCTGTAATGGAGTTAAAGATCGAAGTTGATGTTGTGGCCGATATGACGGTCTACAACCCGTTTGATTTTTTCGTCGAGGATTATGCCAAGGAATGGCCATTTGAATATGCAGAAGATATCCGCCCTGATCTTGTGATTTACCGCGAGGCTCAGCTTGCCAGTCCTCAAACGCAAAATTTTCTTGCCAGCATCGATCGCAATTCAAAAGGCACGATCAATTTCCTTGTTGATCTGAATGCCCGCATCGCTCGCGATGTTGGCTACGTGATCCGCATGGAAACGGGTGTTCAAACACCGGACGAAACCTTTTTATTGGGTACAGGATCATGCCGCGATTCTAGCTGGCTTTTGGTTCAGGTGTTGCGTCACTTGGGCTTTGCCGCGCGTTTCGTTTCGGGTTATCTCATTCAACTTAAGCCCGATCTTGTGGCTATTGATGGCCCTGCAGGCACGGACCGTGACTTCACTGATCTTCATGCTTGGGTGGAAGTTTATATCCCAGGGGCAGGCTGGATTGGACTCGACCCCACTTCGGGATTGCTCACCGGAGAAAGCCATATTCCGCTGGCTGCAACCCCGCATTATCGTAATGCGGCACCAATTTCAGGTGCTGCGAGTTTTGCCAACGTTGACTTTGGGTTCGAGATGCGGGTGGACCGCGTGGCCGAACATCCACGCATTACCAAACCCTTCTCTGAAGACTCATGGGCTGAACTTCTGAAGTTGGGCAATGAAGTTGATGAGTCTCTGATAAAAGGTGATGTGCGCCTCACCATGGGCGGTGAACCGACATTCGTGTCGATTGATGATTTCGAATCAGAGGAATGGAATATTGATGCGGTTGGCCCCACCAAGCGCGGGCTTGCGGATAAGTTGATCCGCCGCCTTCGAGATCGTTTTGCCCCAGGCGGATTTCTGCATTATGGCCAAGGCAAGTGGTATCCAGGTGAAACCCTGCCGCGCTGGACGTTCTCGCTTTATTGGCGGCGTGATGAAAAGCCCATTTGGTTTGATGTAGGGTTGATTGCCAAAGAAGGTGACGTCACCCATGCCACACCAGCTTTGGCAGAAAGGCTGCTGAAGGTTATTGCCTCTGAACTGGGTGTGGAAGACAGCTTTGTAACTGCAGCCTATGAAGATCCGGCGGAGTGGATTGTGAAAGAAGGGAATCTTCCCGAAAACGTGACACCGCAAAACTCAAAACTGAAAGATCCTGAAGAGCGTAACCGCATCGCCCGTGTGTTTGAACGCGGCCTGACAAATCCATCAGGCTTCATTTTGCCAGTTCAGCGCTGGCAATCTAAAGCCAGTGGTTTGCGTTGGCGTTCCGAAAAATGGAATACCCGCCGAGGCCATCTATTTCTGGTGGCCGGCGACAGTCCGGTGGGTTATCGCCTGCCGCTGGGAACATTGCCCCATGTTCCGCCAGCAGATTATCCCTATATGCACGTTGCTGATCCGACTGCTCCTCGAGCTTCATTGCCCGATTTTGACAGGAACGAAACTGTGCGAGAGCAGGCTAGGGCGTCTTTTACCGCTTCCGAACCCGTTCAAGATCGGGTGGAGCAAAAACTAGGTGATGTTGAAGGCGTGGTTCGCACTGCGATGTCGGTTGAGCCGCGTGATGGAAGACTATGTGTGTTCATGCCACCAGTGGAACGCATCGAAGATTATCTTGAACTGGTAGCCGCCGCCGAAACTGCAGCAAAGTCGCTTGGCGTACCGGTTCACATTGAAGGCTATGCGCCACCTCCCGACCCACGGATGAATGTGGTGCGCGTGGCACCTGATCCCGGTGTGATTGAAGTGAACATTCATCCGGCAACAAGTTGGGACGAATGTGTTTACATAACCCAGACTGTGTATGAAGAAGCGCGGCAGACCAGACTGGGCGCTGACAAGTTTATGATTGACGGTCGCCATACCGGAACAGGTGGTGGCAATCATGTTGTGGTCGGTGGTGCCACGCCGACGGATAGTCCTTTCCTGCGCAGGCCAGACTTATTGAAAAGCCTGATCTTGTTCTGGCAGCGCCACCCGAGCCTATCTTATCTGTTCTCTGGGTTGTTCATTGGACCCACCAGCCAAGCGCCACGCATTGATGAAGCGCGCGATGATAGTCTCTACGAATTGGAAATTGCCCTAGCACAGATTCCAACACCACAAGACACTCCGCCTTTGCCATGGTTGGTTGACCGCTTGTTGCGTAATATTTTGATCGACGTCACGGGCAATACTCATCGCGCTGAAATTTGCATCGACAAACTTTACTCACCAGATGGCCCAACTGGCCGCCTTGGGCTAGTGGAGTTTCGTGGTTTCGAAATGCCACCCGATCCACGCATGAGTCTGGCGCAGCAACTCCTAATCCGCGCTATTATTGCTCGCCATTGGCACGCACCTTTAACTGGCAACGCCACCCGCTGGGGCACGAGCCTGCATGATCGATTCATGCTGCCACATTTTGTCTGGGAAGATTTCCGCGACGTGCTCCGCGATCTTGGTGAATATGGGTTCAAAATGCGCGAGGATTGGTATGAAGCGCAGGCTGAATTCCGCTTCCCATTCTGTGGTGAAGTTGAATATGAGGGAGCCCACTTGGAATTGCGCCAAGCGCTTGAGCCTTGGCATGTGCTGGGCGAAACTGGGGCCCTTGGCGGCACAGTGCGCTACACAGACAGTTCGGTTGAACGCTTGCAGGTGAAGCTCACGACGGCGGATACCGAACGATACAAAGTCACTTGTAATTGTCGCACCGTGCCGCTCAAAAAAGTCGGTGCTGGCGTTGCGGTTGCCGGGGTGCGTTTCAAAGCTTGGCAACCCGCAAAAGCAATACATCCCACTTTGCTGGTGAACGCGCCTCTCACATTTGACATTTACGATAATTGGACGGGTCGCTCGATTGGCGGCTGTGTTTATCATGCGGCTCATCCCGGTGGCCGCACTTATGATACTTTTCCGGTAAATGGCAATGAAGCCGATGCGCGGCGTCTTGCGCGATTCGAGGCTCGCGGCCATACTCCGGACTTCTATGTGCCGCCCCAGGAAGTGACACATCGTGACTTCCCTCTAACGCTCGACCTTCGCCGACCCTCGAGTTTATGACATGAATTTTCAGACCAATGCCGCGACCAAAAATTCGATTTCTCGACTTTTAGCAGGCTATCAAGCTCTGGAAGGTACTCCCGATGAACTGATGGGATCGGATGGTCAAATTCGCCCGGTCTGGGCCGGTTTGATTGCCGCGCTGGATGGGATGTCGCCAACCGATCTCGCCCAGAGGATTACGCGTGGCGAGCAATATCTGCGCGACGCGGGTGTGTTCTATCGCCGTTACGGCCCGCAAGATTCAAGCGAGCGCGATTGGCCGCTCAGCGCTATGCCGGTTCTCATCGATGAGAATGAATGGGCAATCATAAGCACGGGCTTGACCGAGCGCGCCGAACTTTTAGAGCAGGTTGTTGCAGATATTTACGGAAGTAATTCTTTGGTGGCCAATGGCCATATTCCGTCGAGCCTCGTTGCTGATAATCCTGAATGGTTGCGGCCCTTAGTGGGCATCAAACCGCGCTCGGGGCATTTTCTCCATTTTGTGGCGTTTGATATTGGGCGCGGCCCGGAAGGCCAATGGTGGGTATTGGGCGATCGCACTCAAGCGCCGTCGGGTGCTGGCTTCGCCTTGGAAAACCGCATTGCTACCTCGCGGATTTATTCGGATATTTTTGTGCGTTCAAACGTGCATCGCTTGGCTGGGTTCTTTCGAACTTTTCGCGACACCCTGCTTGGCCTGCGTACTAATGATGAAAGCCGTGTGGGCATTCTTACCCCCGGCCCCATGAATGATACTTATTATGAACACGCTTACATCGCGCGTTATCTCGGTTTGATGTTACTCGAAGGAGAAGACCTGACTGTCCGTGACGGACGAATAATGGTGCGGACCGTTGCGGGCCTTCGTCCGATTAGTGTCTTATGGCGCAGGCTTGATGCGGCTTGGGCGGATCCGCTTGAACTCGATGAGAACTCCCGCCTTGGCACACCCGGCCTGCTGGGTGCGGTTCGTGACGGTTCAATAACTATGGTCAATGCCTTGGGTTCCGGTATCCTCGAAACGAGGGCCTTCCTTGCCTTCTTGCCGAGAATTAGCGAGGCGTTGACCGGTCGGTCCTTGGCGATACCCAATGTCGCAACATGGTGGTGTGGTCAAGACGCAGAAAGAAACTATGTTAAAGCCAATGCCGCCCGCATGACTATTGGCAATGCCTTTGCAACGCGGCTTCTGTTTGATCATGATGATAGGGCTACCCCAAAGAATTCAATCGCAGCAATTGCCCATGGCAATATGGCGGAGTTTATTGAGCGTGGGGCAGAGCATCTGGTCGCTCAGGAGGTTGTAACTCTCTCCACGACGCCCGGGTTCAAAGGTGATGCCTTGGCGCCGCACCCGATGCGTCTTAGGGTTTTTCTCGCCCGCACGGTGAACGGGTGGCAGGTGATGCCGGGTGGATTTGCGCGTATTGGCCCTGCCGGTAACTCATCTTCGTTGGCGATGCAAAGCGGCGGGTCAGCCGCTGATGTTTGGATTGTGAGCAAAAAACCAGTTCGCACTGAAACCATGTTGGAACATCCATCGGCCCCGTTTGTTCGCCAGCAGTCTGCGGTTCTTCCAAGTCGCGCCGCCGACAACTTATTCTGGATGGGCCGCTATGTTGAGCGGGCCGAAAACACCATTCGCATGTTGCGGGCCTATCATTTGCGGCTTGTTGAAACTGGTTCAGCGGAGGCACTATTGCTGAAGCGAGTTTCCGAATACCTCACCACAATGGGTGCCGATCCATCCAAAGGGCTTCCGCGTGGCGTGGTGCAAACACTGTCCTCGGCGACAGCCGCGGCGAGCCACGTTCGTGATCGCTTCTCGCTGGATGGTTGGCTGGCGCTTGATGATCTCTCCAAAACTGTCGGCAAGATGGTGAAGACCGCAGCCCCGGGCGATGATATGGCTCGTGCGATGAGCGTGCTTTTACGCAAACTTTCAGGTTTCTCAGGGTTGGTTCACGAAAACATGTACCGCTCAATGGGATGGCGCTTTCTCAGCATCGGCCGTTCGTTAGAGCGGGCAAGTTCGCTAGTTTCTTTGCTTGCAGCCTTCACAAATGCCGACGCTGTTGATGGAAGTCTCGATTTGGCTATTGAAGTGGCCGATAGCACAATGACGCACCGGCAACGCTATGCCGTTGCCACAAATCGTTCAACGATCATTGATTTGCTGGCGCTTGATCCTCTCAACCCACGATCAATTATTTATCAGCTCAACCAAATTTCTGATCATATGGCTTATCTTCCAGGCATTGAGGCACATTCGCAACTTTCACCATTGCAAAGTGTTATTTTGCAAACTCGAACCAACTTAGCGGTGAAGCTGCCAGAAACAGTTGACACCGAAACATTGAACACACTGGGTGCAGAAATAGCGCAACTTTCCAACCTGCTCACGTCCGGTTATTTGCGATAGGGATTGCGTCAATGCTTTATGATATTTCGCTGCGCATCGCCTACGCCTACGACAATCCAGCAGATTCAAGCCGTCATATCGTGCGTCTTTCCCCTGCCGACTTGCCGGGCGAACAAAGACAAGTGGCGGGAGCGCTTAATGTAGATCCCAAACCTGCTGAATGGCGCGTGCACACAGATTTTTTTGGCAACAACAGTGTTGAGTTAGCTTATTTTGATGCCCATAAGAAAATCAAATTCTCGGTTCAGTCGCGCGTTGAGCGTCTTGAAGTTAGTCAAAAATTCGATGCCGCTCCAACACTCAGTCAATTAACCCATGAAATATCGGCAAACAGAAGTCTGGACGCTTGGGCACCGCACCATTTTGTAGGACCAACACCACGTGTTCCAATCGATGGTGCCACCACGCATTATGCGCGCAACCAGCTAGGCGCCAGTTTTTCGGTTAAGGATGCGGTCACGGCAATAGGAGAAGGTTTGCACCGCGACTTTCAATATGATCCTGAAGCCACAACTGTTGAAACGCCAATGTTAGACGCATTTCACGGACGCAGTGGGGTATGCCAAGATTTTTCGCATGTTATGATTGCTTGTCTGCGGGGTATAGGAATTCCGGCGGGTTATGTCAGTGGCTTTCTGCGCACCACCCCTCCCCTCGGAAAGAAAAGGCTTGAAGGGGCAGATGCGATGCATGCTTGGGTTCGAATCTGGTGTGGAAGTCAAATTGGTTGGGTCGAATACGATCCAACCAACGCAACATTCACTGGATCAGATCATGTAATTATCGCACGCGGTCGCGACTATGCCGATGTAGCGCCCATCAAGGGTGTTTTACGAAGTCACGGCAAGCACACCAGCACACAGAAGGTTGATGTAATTCCGGTCAAGCAGTGAAATCCAATCAAGATCTGGTTTGATGGATCAGCTTGTGCACGAATTGAAGTTTGGCCGAGATCGCATCAGACAAAACAAACGGATAAAAATCGCTGTTTCCGATTGAGCGGTTCATTGCGTTCATCATAATGGTCAGCGGCACCCACGCTTTGATCAAAATATCAAAATCTCGCCATTCGTAGGGGCTTATTTTGGTTTGAGTGTTTACAGCAGGCGAACCGATGGCATAGCTCTGGGCCGTCTCCAATCCATCGACAATGTGAAAATAGTGGGCCCAAGTTTCGGCGAAATCTTCCCATGGGTGGGAACTGGCATAGGAGCTCACATAAAGCGCCTCCCAACCTAACGGTGCACCGTTTTGATAGTGACGCTGCAACGCCTCAGTATAAGCAATTCGTTCGTCACCGAACATGGCGCGAAATGCATCTATTTGCCCGGCCTCTGCCACAAGACGATCCCAGTAGTAGTGCCCAACTTCGTGCCGGAAATGCCCAATCAGAGTACGATAAGGTTCGCCCATGGCAACGCGATGGCGTTCTCGCACATCATCATCTGCTTCCATGATATTGATTGTTATCAAACCACCTTTGTGGCCAGTCAGTGTTTTCGTTTCCTGGCCTGCAACGGGTAGCGGGTCTGATTTGAGTTCGAACCGAAGCCCACGGCTCAATTTATCGTCGCGAGGGTCGAGGGGTAAGTGGAATTTCTGCAGCCCATAAAACAACAAGCGTTTTGCGCGCTCAAGCCGCGCCCAACGTTCAACATTCGGTGCAGCAGAGAGATCTGGAATAACAAGAGTGTGTCTGCAACTGATGCAAAACTGCAATGACTCATCTTGCTCCACTATCCAATTGCATCCAATCAAATCGCGATTTGCGCAGTAATGGTCAACGCTTGAATTTGACTGGGAGGGCACGGTCGAGGCATGGAATCCGTCTATTGAGCACAAATAACCTAGGGTGCTTTTGCATTTGACACAGGCGGTGTTGTCAAAATAGACTTCATTAGCGCAATGTGGGCAGAAATAACGGCGCATGTTTTGCAATCCTCAGCTAAGGTAAATTGAGTCTCGTCTCTGGAATAAGCGAGGGACGACCGCATCCCCCCAAGGCATGCACCTCTTTCTTATACCAAGCAAACAATTCACGCCGCTCGCAAAGGCATGCGATTGTCCTTCGCTATTAGAATATTAGCTACTTACAGTCTGGTTGACTAATCGCATCGGAACCTCGCTAGCCGGATGTCGTCGCATATCTACAATGCTACTTCTGAATTTATGATATCCGAAATGAATGCATCAAAAGACTTGGTGACAAATTTGACGATGTTCGCCCCTAGATCCGAGGCGACAAACGGACTTCAGCGAACAATGTCCGGATTTGGCCCAGAGCTGACAGTTTGACTCGTGGGTACCATGTCTGAATTTGACCCTAAGCAGACTTCATTTGAATCCAAATCTGCCCAGACTATTTTTTTGCGCGGATGCGCTTTTCTCTTACCACTGCTTGAATAACAGTCACCAAGCAGCCGATAAAAAAAGCCGCCCCAATCCAAACGGTATTGATGCTGGTGAAGTTCAAAAACGTGGCGGCCATTGCCACCAGCAACAAGGTAAAAATCGTCATACGAACATCAGCCATGAACATGCTGAATAATTCGACTACCACTTCCTGAAGAATTTTCATGCTGGTTACCTTATTTCATCGTTTTCAGTAATTTGTTGGAATGTGGAAGATCGCGCAGAGCGTAAGCCATCAACAGTCCGGTACCGAGGAATATTGCGCCAAAGAACAATAGGATGAGGTCTTGACCGGGCCAGGCGATGCCAAGACCTTCACCGGTCCAAAACACGCCAAACGCAGAGAGCATGACGCCTACACAAAACTTCAACGTGTTTTCGGGAACACGTGATAGCGGCTTATGCACCAGCATACCGATGATGAGGACTACTATACAGGCTGCTAGAGCGCCTAAGGCAGCGGGCCACAACAAATTCCGGCCAGAACCTACTGCGATGATGATAAAAACGACTTCTAACCCTTCAAGCAGCACTGCCTTGAATGCAGCCAACCCAGCTATCCAATCTTGGGAGGAGCTCTTGGACTTTGTCTCCTCGATCAAAGTTGCTTGTTCTTCGGCGAAGATTTTATTTTCGTCATGAAGTGGAATAACACCAGCCGACCTTAATATTGCTTTTCGGAGCCAACCCATCCCGAACAATAGCAACATGACCCCGACCACCAGTTGAAGATCAGTGATCGGCACACGCCCCAACAAAGGCCCAAAAATAATAATGGCAAGCGCGAGCAAGATTAACGCTGAGACTGTTCCAATCCAAGCGGGTCTCCATCCCCGTAGAGTGCCAACTGCAAGAACAATTGTGAACGCCTCAACAACTTCAACGGTTGACGCTAGAAAGGCAGCAATGATCGCCGAACTCTCAACTCCTGAATGGGAAAAATCCATGTTCTGCTCCTCAAGGTCAGTTTAGCATCTGAAACAGCTAGGAGTCAGATCACGATCCTGCCCTAAGACATCGGGGGGTGGAAAGCAAATATGAGTCTCCGCCACATAACGGCGGCGGACATTTCCTGCTACTTAAACACTTTGCAGTTGGGCGTCCGGAATGAATTCATCAGTGTTTGATGCCCATAAGCAAAATAAGTGCTGTGCATGCCGCGAAAAGGACGAGTGACAGGCCTTTCCAAAACAAAAGTGGGTTTCGCTCCAGTAGTGGTCGATCTCGAGTTATCTTCAAGGCTGAGTTTGGTTTGCGTAGATTCTCCACAAAAGCAGACAGAACTTCCGTACGCCGTTGGGGCGTAAGTTGAACAGCCTGTTCTAAGGCGGCATCAATCCAATCTGGAATTTCCGGGCGTTTCGTTTTTGCGGGTAGATATTGCAACCTAGAAATTTGCTTTGCCGATTTAATGCCTCCACCATATGGCAAAGAGCCTGTTAGCATTTCATAAGTGATCACACCAAGGGAGAATATATCAGAGAGCGATGAGGGCTTTGCCCCAATCAGATGTTCGGGCGCTGCATAGTCAGCGGTGCCAGCACGAACGCTGCTCGGCGTATCTTCTGATGTGCTGGCGGCAAGCGACGATCCAAAATCAATCAGCTTCACCAGGCCCTGCGTATTTAACATCACATTGGATGGTTTAAGATCGAGATGCAAAATATCTTTGCGGTGCATGGCACGCAGGCCGAGGACGATCTGCGCAACTATTGAGCGAACGTTTTCAAGATCTGGCTTTGGGTTGTCTAACATCCATTGTTGCAATGTCTTGCCATCAAAATATTCTGTAACGTGATAGAGGAATTTCGGCTGCCTTTTTGGAGTGAATATTTTTAAAACATTGGGGCTGGCGATAAGCCGCCCAATCCACTCCTCGCGCGCGAAGTCATTGATGTAATCCGCGTCATCTTCAAAATTCAGCGAAGGTGTTTTAATGGCGACAATTTCATCTGTCTGAGTGTCTTTGGCTAAATAAACTTGTCCGCGGCTGCTTTCGCTTATTGGTCTAATGATGCTGTAGCCATCTAACGCCTCCCCACCATGAAATGCAGGCGGAAAGGGTAGAGTGGCGGTGCTGGCGCGCAGGGAAGCGGCATCGGTTTTACCACATTCTATGACGGCAAATATTTGCGCTGTAAGGTTGTCAGTGCTGCCTTTTTTCTCTGCCAACTTAACGAGTTGATTGACGGCTTTATCAAGATCGTTCTGCGCTTTGGCCACCGAAACTGCAATTTCACGTGGTGTCAAGAAATCGTGGATGCCGTCTGTAGTGAGGATAAAGATGTCGCCCTTCACTAAAGGCTCGAAGCGATAATCAATTTCTGGATTCTGACTAATGCCCATGGCGCGCGAAAGATGATCAAGGCCTCCACTAAGCCGCAAGCGGTGATCGATGGTCAACTGTTCATGTGTTGATCCACGCAGCCGCGAAATACGCGAGTCACCAGCATGAAAAATATGAGCCGAACCCTGACGCAAAATTATTCCTGAAAATGTACTGACTAGTCCACGATCATCAAAATCTCGGCGCTGGCCCTGCGAATAAAGCCAACCGTTTATAGCTTTCAGAACCGTTGCCACCGAGCGCTTAACGGTCCAACTTTCGGGAGTGGCATAATAGTCCTCCAAAAAAGAACGCACGCAGGTTTCGCTGGCTTCTTTGGGTGAGGCACAAGATGACATGCCGTCGGCTATCGCAATCGCGATGCCTTTGGTCTCCAGTGTGCGGTCTTCAGGGATGACAGCACCGTATGAATCTTCATTGCGGTGCTTTTGCCCCGCAATGGAATGTTGCCCGATATTTATCTGCAGTAGTGCTGTCGAGCTCATATTCCGATCAGGTTACATCGATCATTGCAATGGTTCCATCTGGCATTTCTTCCGCAATTTGCCCTTTGGGATTTTCTATGAAAAGGTAAATCAATGCCACTGAAAGGGCAGAACACGTTGCGGCCACCTCAAGCATGGTTGCAGCATCAAAGCCCGCATAGACAGTGAGAAATAGAACGCCGCCGACATTGCCAAAGGCACCAACCATGCCTGCAATTTGGCCCGTAAGCCTGCGCTTAATCATGGGCAGCATGGCATAGACCGCGCCATTTCCGGCATTTACAAATAGAGAGCAGATGATGGTTGCGATTACCGCAAAAACCACGCCGGTGGCTTGGCCCATCGTGCTCATAGCGAGATAGCCAATGGTTGTGCCAGACATGCAGGTTAGCAAAGTTTTCTTGCGGCCAAATATATCGCTCAAATAGCCGCCACCGGGCCTTGCGAAAAATGTTGTGAGGCCAAAGCTTGCGCCGAGAAAGCCAGCCACGCCGAGTGATAGGCCAAACGTATCTTTGAACAACAGTGGCAGAATGGAAACCACAGCTAATTCAGAACCGAAAGTGATGAAATAGACAAAATCCAAAACTGCGACTTGTCTAAATCTATATTGGTGAATCGGTGCCACTGCTTTTGTGAAGATTGATTTGTTGATCCGCCACGTATCATAAATTTGGAATGCGTAAAGCGCTGCCAAAACAAGATAACACAGCAAGGTTGCGGTAGCAGGCATGACCTTCATGCCCGAAGGCCCCAATCTATAGGCTAATAAAGCCAGTACCATGGTCAAAGGCGCTTGCATGATGCAATAGAGAATGAAATCGGATTTGCTGGTCACTTCCATTGCGCCAATTTTTTTCGGCGTGAAATAAGTTGAACCCTTTGGCATATCGCGCACGCCAGCATAGTAGATGAAGGCGTAAACAATTGAAACCAAACCAGTTGCTGCAATTGCCCAGCGCCAACTTTCCGCACCACCAAAGAATGAGGCAATCAGCGGCAGCGCTAAAGCTGCGGCGGCAGAACCAAAGTTGCCCAGCCCAGCATAAATGCCTTGGGCCAATCCAGTTTCACGCGCCGGAAACCATTCGCCAACCAAGCGAATTCCAACCACAAAGCCGGCGCCTGCAAGCCCGAGCAAAAATCTTGAAACTGCCAAGGCTACATAGCTTTGTGCAAAGGCAAAAAAGAATGCAAAGATGCCAGTTAAAATCAGCAGTCCAGTAAACATAAGGCGCGGGCCAATTTTATCAACTAATACACCTGCAAGCACACGTCCTGGAATTGCAAGCGCCACGTTTAAGGTGAGTAGGGCAGCGACTTCTGGCTTTGATAAATTAAACGTGTCGCGGATCGAGGCCGCCAGTGGAGCGAGATTGAACCACACCACAAAACTGATGAAAAACGCCAACCAACTATAATGCAAAATCTTGATGCGCGGCTCTAAACTAAAGAATGGAAAACGTGTTCTTGATGGTGTTGGCATTCGTTTTTCCCTGCAAAATTGACGATACAATCAATATTGCGATGCAACGCTTGTGCCAGATGCCCGTGGCTGCGCACTTTGGTTATCCTGCTGAAATAACTTAATAAAAATTTCTGCTCGTGTCCTGAGAATCGTGGCTTGGCCATAAAAACAGCCATCGAGTTCAGTATTTGCAACTATTTTGTGCAGTGCAACGAAATTAATCAGTACTATAATTTTTGCATGTCGCAATATAAGACTTATATTACAGCACCTTAAAGTTGATTTTGGCCAATACACAATCTGGCATGCCGCTTGCTCCTTCAAGACTAAGGTGATTTTGCACCGCAACGCCGTTCAAGGCGAATTGGAGGAATGAGTTTGACGACTAAGCAGAATTTGGTGATCATCGGCAACGGAATGGCGCCAGGGCGGATGCTCGAACACTTATTTGAACTGGCTCCCGATCAATATGCTGTAACGATTTTCAACGCTGAACCGCGGGTGAATTACAATCGTTTGATGCTGTCGCCAGTTCTCTCGGGTGAGAAAACCTATGAAGACATCATCACCCATGATGATGCTTGGTATGCGCAAAATTCAGTCACACTGCATAAAGGCAAAAAGATTGCGAAATTCGACCGTGCGGCGAAAACTGTCACGGCTGAAGATGGCACTTCAGTGGCCTATGACAAGCTGGTAATTGCGACAGGTTCATCACCTTTTATCATACCAATTCCCGGCAAGGATTTGCCTGGTGTTGTGACCTACCGCGATCTCGATGACGTTGAGAAGATGCTGCTTGCCGCCAAGCAGGGCGGCAACGCTGTTGTGATCGGTGGTGGTTTGCTGGGGCTTGAGGCTGCTGCGGGCCTGCATGCGCGGGGCATGGACGTGACAGTACTGCATTTGATGCCCACGCTGATGGAACGCCAGCTTGATCCGGCGGCAGCGCATTTATTGCAGCAGGCCATTGAAAAGCGTGGAATGAAAGTGCTGCTGAAGGCCAACACCCAAGCCATCGTGGGTGAAGGCAAGGTTGAAAGTGTCAGGCTTGAAGATGGCACAGTGTTGCCAGCCAGTTTGGTGGTAATGGCCGTTGGCATTCGCCCAGCCTCAGCCTTGGCAAAAGAAGCGGGCATAGACGTTAACCGCGGCATTCTCGTCAATGACCAATTACTGACCTCTGATCCACACGTGTTTGCGTTGGGCGAATGCGTGGAGCATCGCAGCGGAATTTATGGTCTTGTGGCACCACTTTATGAAATGGCACGCACTATTGCTGAGACTTTGGCTGGCCAAGAAGCGGCCTACACCGGTTCAGTTATGTCCACCAAACTTAAGGTCACTGGCATTGATCTTTATTCCGGTGGAGATTTTGCCGAAGCCCAAGACCGCGAAGAAATTGTGCTGCGCGATGCTTCGCGCGGTGTCTACAAGCGCTTGGTGATCAAGGACGACAAGATCATCGGCATTGTAATGTATGGCGAGACCACTGATGGGCCGTGGTTCTTTGATAAACTGAAGAAGGGTGAGGATATTTCCGAACAGCGTGAAATGCTGATCTTCGGTCAAGCCTATGCCGGGGGTGGCCAGTTGGACCCGATGGCAGCCGTTGCGGCTTTGCCGCCTGACGCAGAAATTTGCGGCTGCAACGGCATTTGCAAAAGCAAAATCACCGATGCCATTTCAGCGAAAGGACTCACCTCGATTGATGAAGTGCGCGCCCACACCAAGGCCTCGGCTTCTTGCGGTTCTTGCACTGGCTTAGTTGAAAAACTTTTAGTGCTTTCACTGGGAGATAAGTATCAGCCCAACGCAATTCAGCCCATGTGCCCCTGCACTGATTTAGGCCATGGCGAAGTGCGGCGCCTGATTATTGCCGATGCTCTCAAAAACATTCCAGAAGTGATGCAAAAATTGGAATGGAAAACATCTGGCGGCTGCGCCAAATGCAGGCCTGCGCTGAACTACTACATGCTTGCGACTTGGCCTGGTGAATATGCCGACGACAATCAATCTCGCTTCATCAATGAGCGCGTGCACGCCAACATCCAAAAGGATGGCACATTCTCAGTTGTACCACGCATGTGGGGTGGTGTTACTTCAGCCAAAGAACTTCGCGCCATTGCTGATGTGGCTGATAAATTCGCTATTCCAACCGTCAAAGTTACGGGCGGCCAGCGTATCGATTTGCTGGGTGTGAAGAAAGAGGACCTGCCAGCCGTATGGTCTGATCTCAATGCTGCGGGCATGGTTTCCGGTGCGGCGTATGCCAAGGGCCTGCGCACTGTCAAAACCTGTGTGGGCAGCGAATGGTGCCGCTT
>PLXI01000201.1:7098-7558 GCA_003151375.1 Hyphomicrobiales bacterium | reverse complement strand
TGTTGGTGAAGGTGACGCAGAGAATTTGTGACGGCCAAGCCTTGCGCTGGGTTAATACATGGGCAAGGCGTGTGGTCAGCACGCGGGTTTTGCCCGTGCCTGCACCTGCGAGAACCAACAGCGGACCTTCAGTGGTGAGCACGGCTTCGAGTTGTTCGGGGTTGAGGCCATCGAGATAAGACGGGGCTGCCTGCGCCATGGCACGCGCCGCCACGCCNNCGTTTGCGCCAGCCTTTTTGCTCCAGTTCCGGCGTAGCATAGAGTTCATCGACATAACCCACGCAGAGATAAGCCAGCGGCACCACATGATCGGGCAGGCCCAGAATGGCGCGGATGTCAGCATCACGAAAAATGCTAACCCAGCCCACGCCAATGCCTTCAGCGCGCGCCGCCAGCCACAGGTTTTGCACTGCACAGGCGGTGGAATAAAGATCAGTATCGCGGTTATGGGTGCGGCCCA
>PLXI01000201.1:0-7064 GCA_003151375.1 Hyphomicrobiales bacterium | reverse complement strand
GAATGAAATTCCACGGCTGCATGAAGCCAACTGATGGCGCATGATGGGCGGCGGTTAAAATGCGTGTAAGCACATCTTGCGCAATGGGCCTTTGTTGAAATTGGCTGCGCACATCGCGTCTGGTGAAGATGGCTTCATAAACTGCGTCGCGGTCATCATCAGAAAATGGCGCAGCTGTTGTGAGGCCGGGCTTAGGTTGGTGCATGGCAATTCCCCTTGCATGCGGTTTAATGATGCCGCAACCGTCCGCGCGGCGACATCGTGCGATGTTTGGCAGGTCTTCTGGCTCAGGTTTAAACTACTGAAGCTCCTTCCCGGCATTTAGCCAGTGGTATCTGCTTCAGCTATTACCTTTACAGCGTTGGGCACGCCGTGGATTTTAACCACGNNAATTTCAGCCGACTAACAATAGCCCCGCGACTGTGGCTTTTCCAACTCTTTGGCCAGTTGGTTTTGCAGCTTGCGCCAATAGGCGGCGGTTTCAGTATCGCCTGATTTCTCGCACAAAAGGGCATGGCGCGCGGCTTCTCCGGCTGCGTGGCGGCCATGAACGAAAACCAATGCTTCGGCGAAATGTGTGTAACCGTTGTTCAACATGGTCTGCTCCTTTCTCGAGTCGGGTCGTTGTTATGCAGTCTCGATGCCAGCCGAATATGCCGATAGTTTTGCAGCAATGTGACGATTGGAGGGCGGCTATCTTTTAATTGCGGGCAGGCCGATCACATGGCCCACCTGCGGCGGCAGGGGCAGGCCTGCATGTTCTTTTGCCATTTGCTCAATGCCGCTGAGAATTTCCGGCGGAAAAGCCGATATGCGCCGCGTGGTGAGATCAACATGGGCCATCATCACTTCCAACACGCAAGCCAGATAGAGGCTTTCAGCGCGAAACATTTGCTGCACGAAATGAACGCGCTTTTGATCAAAGCCAATGATGTGGCTTTCAATGCGAACCTGTTCGCCAGCTTTCAATTCATTGGCGTAAGACGTGTGGGTTTCTAAAACGAAGGTTGAGCAATTTGTGCGTTTAATATAATCCGCACCACAGCCAAATGTCGTGAAAAGCTCATCGGCGGCGCGGTCAAACATGACCAGATAGTTGGCCATGTTGAGATGGCCGTTATAATCGGTCCAAGCGGCTTCAATCTGTTGCAATCGGCCTGTGTAGGGTTTGGCATTTGTCATGGTAAAACTTATGCGCTGTGATAGTTTCGCAGGCAAGATGGATCAACGATCACCCAAGGCCCATATTTCGTGCGCTATTGAAAGCGCTAAAGCCCTGTTGGGGGAACGGCTTTCCACATCCGCTTCGGTGCGCCAGCACCATGGCAAGGATTTAACCTGGAATGATGGAACAGCACCTGATGCTGTGGCTTTCGTTGCCTCCACTGATGAAGTTCAGAAGCTGGTGCAAATTTGTGCGGCTGAAAAATGCCCGCTTATTGCCTATGGTGCGGGCACATCGCTCGAAGGGCATTTTGCGGCCACTTATGGTGGGATATGCGTTGATCTTTCGGGCATGAATGAGATTCTGGAAGTGAATGCCGCGGATATGGATGCGCGGGTGCAGGCGGGGGTTACACGCAAGCAACTGAATGCGGCTTTGCGCGATCAAGGCCTGATGTTTCCCATTGATCCGGGTGCTGATGCCACAATAGGCGGCATGGCTTCAACCCGGGCTTCAGGCACCAATGCAGTGCGCTATGGAACGATGCGCGAGAACGTAATGGGGTTGACAGTGGTTATGGCTGATGGGCGTGTCATCAAAACCGGCACGCGGGCCAGGAAATCATCCGCTGGTTATGATCTCACCCGCCTCTTTGTGGGGGCTGAAGGCACGCTTGGTATTATCACTGAAGTTCTTGTCAAACTGCATGGCATTCCCGAAGCGATCAGCGCCGGAATTTGCGCATTCCCTTCGATTGAGGCGTGTTGCAATACCACCATTGAGGCCATTCAATCTGGCATTCCACTGGCGCGCATTGAGTTAGTGGACGCAGAACATATCAAAGCCATTAATGCCTATTCAAAGCTTTCCATGCCAGTGGCGCAGACCTTGTTTGTTGAATTTCACGGAACCAAAGCTGGGGTGGCCGAGCAGGCGCAACATTTTGCCGAGATTGCTTTGGCCAATGGTGGTGGGACCATTGATTTTGTAACCAAGGAAGAAGACCGCTTGAAACTTTGGCAGGCGCGACATGATGCCTTCTGGGCCACCGCGGCGATGAGGGCAGGCCAACAAGAAGCCTTTTCAACCGATGTATGCGTGCCGATATCGCGGCTGGCCGAATGTGTGGTGGAGACGCAGAAGGATTTAGCTGAGAGCGAAATCTATGGCCCAATTATCGGCCATGTGGGCGACGGTAATTTTCACGTGGCGATATTCTGTGATCGCAGCAATGGCGCTGACGTGCTGCGCGTGAAGGCGCTTTATGGCCGGTTGATTGACCGCGCACTTGCCATGGGCGGCACATGTACAGGCGAACATGGCATCGGCTCTGGTAAGCGCGATTATCTTGCCAAAGAACATGGCGAGGCAGTTGACGTGATGCGCGCCGTGAAGCTGGCGCTTGATCCGTTCAACCTGATGAACCCCGGCAAAAACGCGGGGCCATAATAGTGTGGCGAGCAGGCGGATGAGCATTTGGAAATCGCCAGTTCTTTATCTGGGCCTCGTTTTGGTGGCGTTGGTGCTGGGCGCACTGGCTGCACCCTTCATTGTCGATTGGGGCGCTTATCGCGGTAATTTAGAGAACTATGGCGGCGAACTTTCGGGCCGAAAAGTCACCATTGCTGGGCCCATCGCGGTGAGGCTTTTCCCATGGCCCAGGCTGGAAGCAGAACAGGTGCGGATCGCCAATCCTGCGGGTTACGGCGATGGTGCGATGATTTCCGCGGGCAAGATGACAGTTAACTTGGCCTTGGCGGGTTTGACTTCGGGGCAGATTAAAGTTGAGAGCATCGTGTTGGAAAAACCCGTGCTGAATTTGCAATTGGATAGCAAAGGGGCGGGCAATTGGCATTTCGCGCCTGTTGCAGCGGTGCGCCAAAGCGGCTTGCTGGCCGGCGTGCAGTTGGATGAGATTTCATTTGTGAATGGCGAGATCAATTTCAATGATGCCCGCCATGGCTGGGCGCGCCGGATCAGCGCAGTGAACGGACAAATCGCTGGTGCCGCATTGGAGGGGCCATGGAAAGCCAAAGGCACTGGCGTGTTTGAGCAAGCGCTGGCATCTGGATTGCCTTCGGGGTTACCAATTGATATTTCCGTTTCTACGGGCGTAAATCAAGCGACTGAGCCTTTGAGATTTACACTAAGACTTTCACCTGTGGATGGGTCTTTGCCCGCACTCAGTTTTGACGGCAAGGCGCTGGACGGAAACATCGATGGTAAAGTTTCGCTTGATCCGGTTGTCACCGTAGATGGGCGCACCAACCCCAATGGTTTGTTCAAGCCGCTTTCGAGCACCGCGCAAATCTCTATGAAGGATGAGCAGGTGGAGGTTTCAGCCATTCATATTGTTGCAGCTGATCCCAAAGACAGCGGCACACTAATTGAAGGCTCTGGCCATGTTGATTTAACCCAGGGTGTGAAAGCGCAGGTCGCACTTAACGCATCGCATGTGGATTTGGACGGGCTAGCCGGAGAAGGTTTTTGGCGGTTAGGAGATTCCGGTGGCGTAATGGGGTTGGTCAATGGCTTAGTCCAAGAGCTTCCAGACACGGCTGATCTTTCGGGCACATTGAATGTGGCGGCGCTGACGTTTGAGGCAGAAAATGTACAGAACGTGGCGGTGACTGCTTCGGCTGGCGCTGGGGCTATGCGCATACAGGATTTGACTGCTGATCTGCCGGGCTTGTCGCGCATGAAGTTTTCCGGGATTGCCTTTCCGGGCAAGGACACTGCCGAATTGGGAGGCAATCTCGCCTTTGAAACTGGTGATGCACGGTCCTTTGTGAATTGGATGTGGCCGCAAACCAAAGAGGCTTTGGGCAAAATTTGGACGGGAAGTCGTGGTCGTTTGAAAGCCCAAGGCGACATAACCTGGAGTGCCAAACAATTCGGTTTGCAAAATGCCAAGTACGAATTGGATGGCTTGCCGGGCAAAGCCAATGTCGCGGTTTCATTGGGCGGAAGCCCGATCATCGATGTTTCATTGGTTGCGGATGATTTTGATTTAGGCGCTTATCTGCCGCAGGGCCTTTCACCAACATCTCTATGGGCGGCCATGCCGCAGTTGTGGTCTGGCCAAACCGGGCTTGAGCAAAAATTGAATTTGGCCTTCACACGTTTTACCCTGAACGGTGTTTCCGCCAACAACATCGCGGTGGATGTAAACGCCGCACCATCGGGCCTTGAGGTGAAGCGTTTTGACATAGGCTCAGTTGAAGGAGCCGAACTTCGCGGCAATGGCCTGATCTTATCTGGCGCTGATGGCCCATCAGGTGAAGTGAAATTCGCCGTTGGCGCACAACATCCGCAAGGCTTGCTCAGGCTTTTGGGATTGTTGCCCAAGGGGCCAGATCCCATTTGGGCGCAGGGGCTTGGTCAAACCAATGTATTGGCGGATGTGACGGTGAAGCCAGGAAAGCAAGAACCGCAAGTAAATGGCAGCATCACTGGAACATCAGGCCCGCTCAAACTGATTGGCAGCGCAACGGCGACTGATCTTTTGGCCAAAGGTGGTGCAACACTTGGGCTATCGGCTACGGCTTCATCGGCTGATGCGCGCGATGTGATGAAGCTGTTAGGCTTGGAGCCTTTCGGGCCGGAGGCGGGCGATGGGCAAGTTTCACTTACCATGCAAGGCCAAGCCTCAGAAAACTTGCGCACAGTGGTCGATTTTGAAGGCCTTGGAGCGTCGGCGGTATTTGATGGCAAAGTCAAGCCAGCATCGCCTTTCATGGGTCTTTCTGGCTCGCTGCAAGTGAATGCGGATAATTCCACCGGTTTGCTGGCAAGCTTAGGCAGCCCCATTGCTGGGGGAGGGCCACTTTCGCTCAGCGCTCTATTGGTGCCAGACAGTGATGCTGTCACTGCGCAAAAGCTTCAACTCACAGTTTCAGGGCAAACACTTACGGGCACTGGGCTCATCTCAGCCAATCATACCATCAAGCTTGATCTTGCCGGCGGCACATTGCGCATGGCTGATCTTGCGGGTTTAGCGCTGGCCCCATGGAATGGTGAAGGCGCGTTTCCATCTGGGCGCTTTGCCGCCAGTTGGCCACTTGGCCTGATGGGCGAGATCATCTTGAAGCCCGCCTCGTTGATTGATCCACTCGGAGCTGGCTTGAAGAATGCGACGTTAAAACTAAACTCGAATGACGAAGGTCGAGGCTTTGCGCTCAGAGCTGATGATGGGGTGAATTTCACCGCCTCGCTCAAACAAAAAGGTGCAGCCTTCGGGGTGGATGGCAAAGTGGCTTATCCCTTTGCGCTGGACAAAGCTTATGCGCTTGCGGGTAAGCCAACAGTGTTTGAAGGCAATGGTGCGTACCAAGGCACTTTTGTTGGCGAAGGTTATTCGCCACTGGCCTTGCTGCGAGGCCTTTCGGGCAATGGCGTGTTGTCACTCTCCGAGTTTAAAATGAAGGACTTGGCGCCTGATCCGTTTTATGCCGCTGCAGCAGCTGCTAAAACCGGTGATGAATTAAGCAAAGCTTTTGCAGAATTGAACAAAGGCGCAGGCGTTGGCTTTAACAATCAGCAACTGAATTGCGCCATGCAAAATGGAATAGTGAATTGTGATACGGCGCGTGCGGATACGGAGCAGGCAGCTGTTACTTTCACGCCCGCGCTTGACGTGGCCGAGGGCACGGTTTCTAGCGATGTGGTTTTGTCTTCGAAATCGCAAGCAGATTTGCCCGCAATGCATTGGCTGTTTTCAGGCGTGCCTGGTGCTGTGGGTGAGAAACTGGATAGTACAGCACTCTCAGCCAAGCTTGGCACGGCATTGATCAACAAAGATATGGAAGAGTTGGCGCGGCTGCAGAAAGAACAGCAAAAAGTTGATGCTGATGCCGCGCAGCAGGCGCAAGATGACAAGACGAAGTTTGAGGCATTTCAGTCGCAACGCAATGAGTTGCGATTGCAAGTGCGCATGATCAAGGTGTTTGCAGCACAGCGCGCATTGGATGACGCGCGTTTGAAGGCCTCGATTGATCAGGCGATTGCTTATGGTCAGAACATTTTGAAGGAGGAGAAGCGAAGGTTCTTGCAGCGGTTAGTGCACTAATCGGCCATAGATAAAAATAGTTTCAGGATCGTTTTGCTCTTGCCAACACCCACACTCTAATCGCGCTGGAGAGGTTACGGCCTTCGCGGGCAGCATCAATTTCCGCCACCAACGCGGCAAGCGATTTATGCTCGTCTTTTGCGGCTTGTTTCAGTGCGTCCCAAAACTCTGGCTCCAGCGACAGCGAGGTGCGGTGGCCTTGAATAGTGAGGGAGCGTTTGAGTTCACTCTTCTCGTTGATGGCCATCGAGATCTTTCGCGGCTTTGGAATTCAGCAGTGTGGTCAATTTCTTTTCATCCTTGCGGCGGCCAAAACTGACGCGGTTTTCAGCAGCTTTATCAGCGGCTTCATCGCGGGCTTTTACCTTTCGCTTGAGGCGGAGATTGACCACGTCTCCCACTAAGTTGGCCCCAACATGTTTTCAGGCCGCACAATGGCGTCAAAGTCGGCCGCACTGATGCCTTCCTTCAAAGCCTCTTCGCGCAAAGTGGTGCCATTTTTGTGGGCGGTTTTGGCGATTTTGGCAGCCTTGTCATAGCCAAACTTGGGGGCCAAGGCTGTCACCAACATCAGCGAGCGATCAAGATTGGCCTTGATGTTGTCTTCGCGGGCCACGATGCCCACAACGCAGTTATCAGTGAAGCTCATCGCCGCATCGGCCATCAGTTGCACAGACTGCAAGAAGTTATAGGCCATGACCGGATTGAATACGTTTAACTCAAAGTGCCCTTGGCTGTCTGCGAAAGTCAGCGCTGCATTGTTGCCGAAAATCTGAACGCATACTTGGGTGAGCGCCTCGCATTGTGTGGGGTTGACCTTGCCGGGCATGA
>PLXI01000017.1 GCA_003151375.1 Hyphomicrobiales bacterium | reverse complement strand
GCTTCACCACCGGGGTATGGTTGCCGAACTCGACGGACTCGCGAATGACATCGCGCCACCAGCTCGCCATGGTGTAGAGTACGCCGGCCAAGCCAATGCCGAAGATGTAGGGCGTGCCGCCCAGAACGCCGAAGCGGTCATAGCCCTTGTGCATCCACAGCACCGCGCCTACGAACATCAGGAAGGCAAATACGGACCCGACCGCCGGCCAGGGGCTGGGGTCGACCAGGTGATAATCGTGCTTTACGTCGCTGGACATGGATCAAGACCCCAAGGGTTAGCGAAGATTAATGCCCGCCGTGCCACTGCACGAGGGACATGAGATAGACAAGAACCGCGAACGCGCCCAAGACAAGCGCGAGGGCGATGTTTCGTTTGCGGCGTTCGCGCTGCCAGCTTTTCTTTTCATCGCTCACGACCAGAATGCCGGAAACGCCGGAAGCTGCAGCAGCTTCTCGACGATGAGAGACGCGAACAGCGCAGTCAGATAGATCAGGGAAACGCCGAACAGGCGGTGCGCCGCCGGTTCTTTGCGCTCGTCCTTTTCAACAAAGGTGGCGATTGCTTCCGTGAGGAACCAGGCGCCCAGCCCCGCCGCGCAGGCCAGATAGAGAAAGCCGCCCGTGCCGGTCAGCACCGGCGTCAGGCCAAGCGGCACCAGCGCCAGCGTATAGAGGAGGATCTGAAGGCGGGTATGGGGCTTGCCCTTCACCACCGGCAGCATCGGCACACCGGCGCGGGCATAATCGTCCGAGCGCCACAGCGACAGCGCCCAGAAATGCGGCGGCGTCCACATGAAGATTAAAAGGAAAAGCGAAATCGCACCGAGATCAGCGCGGCCGGTGACAGCCATCCACGAAATCATCGGCGGAAAAGCGCCAGCTGCTCCACCAATCACAATGTTTTGTGGCGTGCGGCGTTTCAGGCCCATCGTGTAAATCACCACATAAAAGAAAATGGTAAAAGCTAGCAACGCGGCGGCGGCCATTCCCACATTCATGCCCAACATAATCACAGCAGTGAACGAAAGTGCCAAACCAAAGCCCAATGCTTCCCCAGGTGCAATAGCACCCGATGGCACGGGCCGTTTAAGCGTGCGCTTCATAAGGGCGTCAATGTCAGCATCATACCACATGTTGAGAGCACCTGATGCGCCAGCGCCAACAGCAATACAAAGAATAGTGAGAAAGCCAATCCATGGATGAATATGGCCGGGTGCTGCAAACAATCCAACCACAGCTGTGAACACCACCAGTGACATCACCCGCGGTTTCAACAGCTCATAATAATCTCGCGCCATGCCTTGGCCACCAACAGTGGCAGAAGGCACAGGCGCTTGAATATGTGGCTGGTGAAGGCTCATGCGCCTTACTTAATCACAGGCAAGTCGTTGAACTGGTGGAATGGCGGTGGCGAGGACAATGTCCATTCCAGTGTCGTAGCACCATCACCCCATGGATTAGCAGGCGCAGGCACTTTTTTTACATAGGCACTGAACATGCCATAAAGGAAAATCAACACGCCAAAGCCTGAAATATAAGAGCCAATGGATGACACTTCATTCCAGCCCGCAAATTCTGCCGGATAATCAACATAACGACGCGGCATACCAGCAAGACCGAGGAAATGCTGCGGGAAGAACACCAAGTTTACGCCGATGAACGTCACCCAAAAATGCAGATGGGCAATTTTTTCATTATACATATAGCCGGTCATTTTAGGGAACCAGAAATACCAGCCTGCGAAAATTGCAAACACAGCGCCGAGCGAAAGCACATAGTGGAAATGTGCCACCACATAATAGGTGCCGTGCAAGTCACGGTCGAGGCCGGCATTGGCAAGCACCACACCTGTTACACCACCTACAGTGAACAGGAAGATGAAACCAAGCGCCCACACCATCGGTGGGCGGAACGTGATAGACCCGCCCCATATGGTGGCAATCCACGAGAAAATCTTAATGCCGGTTGGCACCGCTATGATCATGGTTGCGGCGGTGAAGTAAGCTTGGGTGTCAACCGAAAGGCCAACGTTATACATGTGATGTGCCCACACAACGAAACCAACAACGCCGATAGCCACCATGGCATAAGCCATGCCGAGATAACCGAAAATTGGCTTGCGTGAGAAAGTTGAGATCACTTGGCTGATGATGCCGAAGCCTGGCAAAATCAAAATATAAACTTCAGGATGGCCGAAGAACCAGAACAGATGTTGGAACAACACTGGGTCGCCGCCCTTCGCAGCATCAAAGAATGAAGTGCCAAAATTGCGGTCCGTGAGCAACATTGTGATGGCACCAGCCAGAACTGGCAAGGAAAGCAGAAGCAAGAACACGGTCACAAGAACTGACCACACAAACAGCGGCATCTTATGCAGCGTCATACCGGGCGCGCGCATATTGAAAATCGTGGTGATGAAGTTGATGGCACCGAGAATGGATGAAGCACCGGCAAGATGGATTGAAAGAATGGCAAAATCCATTGCCGGGCCAGGCTGACCTGCGTGTGAAGAAAGCGGCGGATAAAGCGTCCAACCACCGCCCACACCGTGCATGCCTGGAGCAGATTCCGCAAACATCGACATCATCAGCAACAGGAAAGATGGAACCAACAGCCAGAAAGAGATGTTATTCATGCGCGGGAAGGCCATGTCTGGCGCGCCAATCATCAAGGGCACAAACCAGTTGCCAAAGCCGCCGATCATCGCAGGCATTACCATAAAGAATATCATGATTAGGCCATGCGCAGTAACAAAGGCGTTGAACATAAACTTGCCTTGGTCAAACGCTTCGGCAGGCTTAGCACCGTAGAACACTTCAGCCAAATGGTTGAAAACCTGAATACCCGGCGTTTGCAACTCGGCCCGCATAGCGATCGAGAGAAGACCGCCCACCACACCAGCAAAAATCGCAAACCACAGATACATCGTGCCAATGTCCTTGTGGTTGGTGGACAACAGATAGCGCCGCCAACCAGTTGGATCCGCGTGATGATCGTCTGCATATTCGCCGGGCGCTTTTGCCATTACCTGTGCGTGTGACATTTGTGTGAGCCTCTAATCTCTAAATTCAGTTGGACGCAACTTTTGCAGGCGTCGGGCGAATAGTTTTAAGGAAAGCATTCAGCTCATCCGGTTTAGGCTGCTTGAGTTCCAGATCAGACCAAGCCTTGTAATTCTCTTCAGATACGGCCCACACTTCGATGGGCATATAGGCGTGGTCTTTGCCGCACAGCTCTTCGCACTGGCCGTAAAAAACACCTTCTTTGTTGGCCTTGAACCAGTCTTCATTCAGACGGCCAGGAATAGCATTAATCTGCATGCCAAACGCGGGCATAGCCCAAGAATGGATGATGCCTTCTGGATCTGCCGTTACAATCAACTTCACGGTCTTGTTGACTGGCACAACTACCGGCGTGTCAGTTGCTAAGAGATACGGCACGTTGTCGGCCTTGGCCTTGTCTTCGGGCAGCAAATAAGAGGTGAAGGAAACCTTGGCGGTCTTATCATCATTCACGCCCAGATCAGGATATTCGTAAGTCCAGTTCCAGCTTGGATTTCCAATCACCTTAATCGTCATATCGGCAGCTGGAATCACGCGCTGATAGAACAACAGCTTGAACGAAGGGATGGCCACCGCCGCAAGAATGAGCACGGGCACCAAAGTCCATACCACCTCAATCAGCGAATTATGCGTCGTCTTGGACGGCACCGGATTGGCTTTGGCGTTAAATCTCACCATCACATAAATCAACAGCGCCAACACGAAAAGGGTGATCACGGTGATCAGAACCAGCATCCAGTTATGGAAAGAATTGACGAAATCTTGCATTGGCGAAGCGGAGTCCTGCATGCCCATCTGCCAGTTTACGGGTTTGCCCACGTCAGCCATAGCTGCTGAGGGTATGGCAACAAAAGCCGAAATTCCGGCTAAAATCCGTATCTTGAGTGATGTCATCGCGTCCAAATCCTAAGCTTAAGCAGGCGCAAATCGCCATGGCTGGTGAACCACATATCAACCAGCGCCGCAACTGAACAGG
>PLXI01000171.1 GCA_003151375.1 Hyphomicrobiales bacterium | reverse complement strand
ATCCAAGGCGATACCTGTTGTGGTTTTATCATGACCGCCTTTTGAAGCTTGCGCACCCTGCGATCAAGTGGCGCTTGGCCGCAGGCGCGCCAGCGTCTATGAGGCTCTCATGAAACTACGCACCCGCAAAGCCGTCGGAATTCTGCTCACGCTCGCTTACTTGGTGGTCTACTGTCTCGTGGGCATGGCCATTGGTGGTGTGTTCATTTTAGGTAAGGGGCAGCTGGCCGAAATCTCCTTCTATGTAATCGTCGGTCTTGGCTGGCTGCCGATTGAAATGGCCATTATCAAGTGGATGTCAAAGCCTGATCCGGCGTGATAGGCTGTATCGATGGACGGTTATTTCACATCAGCAGTGGCAACGCTTCTCGTTGTCATTGATCCGATATTTTTGACGGCCATTTTTCTGGGCCTAACCAGTGATCTTTCCAAGGAGCATCGGCGCGAAGTGGCGCTGCGCGGATCGCTCATTGCATTTGTCATCATGGTCGCCGCTGGCCTTGGTGGAGCAAAGCTTTTACTGTTGCTGGGTATTTCGTTATCGGCCTTTCGCATTGCCGGTGGACTGTTACTATTATCTGCGGCAGCGGAAATGGTTTTTGATCGGCGGGCTGCACGATTGCAAGACACCGCGAAAATCGCTGTGGACATCGACCATGTAAGAAATATTGCGGCATTTCCCTTGGCAATTCCGCTGATGGCAGGGCCTGGCGCAATCACTGCAATGATCTTGCTTTCAGGCAAAGCCGAAGGATCAATGTTTTATCTTTTAGGCCTTTTTGCAATTACCGGATTTGTGGTTCTCACTTGCTATATTTGCTTTTTGTTTGCTCAGCCAATTGGAAACACCATGGGCATAACTGGTCGCGCAGTGGTTTCGCGCCTCCTGGGCATTATTCTCGCTGCCTTGGCAGTGCAATTTATGATCGACGGAGTGAAAGCAGTCATCACCTGAGGCTTAGGCAACATTCACTTGGCGGAAGCGGTTGAGCAGCGCCGTGGGCAGACCGGAAATCAACGCGTCCACATGACGCAATTCTTGATATCGACCTGAAATCATAATGCGCGGCAAAGCCTGCAGATGCGCGGAATGGCCCCCGAAAATGACACCTTTGCGCGTCGTAACTGAGGCTTTATATCCTGCCGCAGCGGCAAGCATAAAATCACGCGGGCCGGCATTGGGTTCATCCCCATAGGGATAAGCATTGAATTGAATGTCTTCGCCAAGTTCCCTTGCAATGATAAGGCGTGAGGTTTCGAGTTCGCTTGCCGCGTCTGCCTCATTCAATTTTGCCAAAGCATGATGGTTCAATGTATGTGCGCCAATTGTGCAGAGCGGATCCTTCTTGATGGTGCGCAATTCATCCCAGTTCATCGCAACCTTCGCGCAATAAGCATCTGGATCAATGGTATGTTCGGCACATAGTGTGCGAATAAAGCGGCGCTGCTCATGCTGTTCGAGGTTTTCAACTGGGGCTAGAAGCTTGGGCCAAGCCGCCCACTTTTCAGTTTCAGTCTTGGTTGCCAAATCAAAAGCCTTGGCACCAATCGTGGCGGTGAAGCGATCCGCTTTGGCCACCACCAGTTCCAGCAAACGCCACCACAGCTCGCTCGTACCTTCTGCAATGCGCGGCGCCACAAAGATTGTGTAGGGGCAGTTCAAGCGATCAAAAACCGGCTGGGCAAATTGTTGATTATCTTTGTAGCCATCGTCAAGCGTGAACACAGCAAATGGTTTTGGATTGCCAATTTGCAAACGCTGCACCGCCTCAGCCAAGCTGACTGTTTCAAGCCCTCGCCGGCGCGACAAGTTGATCAACCCTTCAAGAAATTCTGGCTCACANNAAGCCATCCAATAGGCGGCGCAGCAGCTCAGGCGAGGCCATATTTAAGCTGAAGCTCTCGTGTCAAAACTTGCTGGCGGTTCAATATCCAAACGCACCAACAAAGTTTTGGTTGTGCCAACTTCCGCAATCACCTTGGCAGCAGATTCAACCTCAGCCAAATAGGCCTCCCTGGCCATCAAAAGTGTAACATCTGCATTGGCAAGAACCTGCACAACCGATGGTCGCGCCTCACCCATATTGAAGATCACAAAGTCATAAACCTTACGCAGTGCCGTGATGATGGCAGGCAAACGACCGATAATTGATTCCTCGTGGGCCACATCCGATACATCGCCCAACCGCACAAAGTGTAGTTTTGATTGCGGATCGCGCGTTACAGATTTGGTAAAATCAGTTTTGCCCGCCACAAGTTCGGCTATGCCCGGCCCTGTGTCAAGATTTAGCAAACTCTCGACTGACATAGCCCGCGAACTTAAATCCACCAGCATGACGCGCTTGCCCTTGGCCACAATGGCGCGCGCCGTGGCCAGTGCAATCATCGCTGCATTTGGTGCGTGGCTACCAATCGTAGCAAAGACAAACGTTTTCATCGCATGCTCTTGGGCGAAGCGTTCAAAACATTCGGCCAGCTTTGCACTTTGATGGGTGAGAGTGGAAGGCGAACCAAATGCCGCAACATCTAGCATCGCAGACGCTTGAGCTACAGTGGCAGCGGCAGGCATGGTGCCGAACGTGTCTGGCGGTGTAGGCGGAACTTTGGACGACAGCACGGAAGTTTCAGCAGATGACCACGGCCTGGGGCTAGAAGCCAAAAATGCATTCATATCTATGCGCGATTTTGTGGCTGCGGACGCACCAGGCGCGATCCCTGAAACGGTGGACGCGACAGGAGGATGGATCGCCCCCGCCTTGGGTCCATCACGTTGCACCGGCGCTGCTGAAGCCATTGCTGGCTGTGATAAGATTTCAAACACAAAGGCAAGCCCCAAACCCAGAAGTAGGCCCGCAAGACTTGAGAGCACCAGAGTGGGGCCACTCTTGGGGAAATATGGGGCAGCTGGTGCCACCGCCTTTTGAATGATGCGCGCAAAGCCTGGCTGCAAATTGGCATCCTGTCTCGCATTGGCATCTGCAAATCGGTTCAGCATGGATTGCAGCAGTGTGCGGTTGGCAGCGGCGTCGCGCTGTAATGCCTGCAAGCGCACATCCGAAAAATTGTTCTGGGTCTGATCAGATTTAAGTTTGTCCAATTGACTATGCAATGCCTTTGCATGCTCATTTGCAACTTGCGCCTGAGATTGCAAACTTTCTATCACACGCTGCGCTTCAACTTTAATCTGGTTGTTTATCGCATCAAGGTGGCGCTGGGCGGCAATCATTTTAGGATGGTCTGGAAGATAAATGGCCGAAGCTTGGGTGATGTCGCGCGCGGCAATGATTTGTTCATCCTTCAGACGCTGCAAAGATGGTGAGGCCAAAACATCGCTTGAAGAATTCACGTCTCCCTTAGCTTTCATCATGCTCTGGATTGCATCAACTTTTGACTGCGCTTCAATGCGGGCATTTTCAGCAGCGCCAATCTGGCTGTTGAGTTCAGAGATTTGTTGCGTACTTAACGTAGCTGAGGTGCCTCGGATTAACCCTGCATCGGCACGGTAGCGTTCAACCGCCTGATCCGATTCAGTCACCTTGGCGCGCAAGTCGTCGATCTGCTTGGACAACCATTCGCGCGCACGGTCTGTGTCGTTAGCACCTGCTTCGCGAGTGGTGAGAACATAGGTTTCGACAATGGCATTGGCGGCGGCGGCGGCAATGTTTGGTTCGGCCGCTGTTGACTTTACACCAATCACATTTGAATCTGGCATGGGATAAATCGTGACGTTTGAAGCCAAGGTTTTAGCGGCCAACGCCTTGGGTGTGTAAAGTGATGGATCATCTTTAAAGCCCAACAAGATGGCAAAGCGGTTTACGATTCCACGACTAGCAAGATTGGCGTTGTAGAGTGGATTTTTATCAAGGCTGAGCTGATCCACAACACGCGATGCAATATCATCTGAGCGCATTGCAGCAACTTGACTTGAAACCATATGGTCGCTCACCTGCCAAGCGCTGGAACCATCTTGTGGGCCGACAGTCTTGTCGAAAGGCGTTGCCTGGTTTTCTATTACCACTTGCGCTTCAGCAAGATAGCGCGGCTTGTTTACCAAAAGGAACGCGCAGCCCAATACAAAACCTAAAATAGCAGGAACCATAATCAACATTTTGCGACGCATCAGCCCGCGCAAAATATCTAAAATACTCAGTCCTTCATTGGTTTCATTGCTGAGCGACATGACTCTACCTTAATAGTTAAAGGGCATATCACGCATTTATGGTAACCATTCCCTTAACGACTGGCCCAAGGCTTACTTAAGGTATTATTCACCATGTTTGTTTAGGACGATTGGCAAGTTGTTTGTTGAGAGTTGTTAAATGCGTTTAATTTCAGGATGTCTGCTGTCTGTCGCAGTCGCTCTTTCGGGCTGCATAGAAGATCGTGTCACAACAGCATCTGCTGGCGGCGTTGGTATCAATCTGGATGGCCGCCTATCGCAAGGGCCAGGCACTATCAGCACAGTGGGTCTATTGCCCACCGCCAATCGTGGAGGACCAGTTCCTCCATTCGGCGCTCGCGGTGAACGGGCATCATATGAATATGCCCAGGGTTACCGCGTTGGCTCCGGCGATAAATTGGCCATACGTGTTGCTGGTGAACCTGATTTGACCGGTGAATTTCCGGTTGATGCCAATGGGGCCATCTCACTGCCTTACGTTCAAACAATTACGGTTGCCGGAATGGCCACACCACAAATCGAGGACCTAATTACAGCGCGCTTGCGTAACGGTTATTTGCGCGATCCAAAAGTTTCGGTGCAAACCGCTTCGCTCCGCCCTTTCTATATTATGGGTGAGGTGACCACCGCTGGCTCATATGCCTATCAACCCGGCTTAACAGTCCAAGAGGCCATCGCTGTTGCTGCTGGCTTTGGCCCTCGCGCCGATAAATCTTCGGTATTGTTAACAAGGCGCGATATCCGCGGGACAACAACAACCCAAGTGCCCATGGCAACGCAGATCTATCCGGGCGACATAATCAACGTTCGAGAACGCTGGTTCTAAGGCANNCGCTGCCGCTAAACTTGAAACATTAGCGCCACTTTGCACTCTTGGCATCAAGCGTGTTGCGATGAAAACTTTGCCGGGATTATCCGATGTGGAAGTTATGCGCCAAATGGTTGGGATGGCGCGTGATGTTAAGGCTGACATCCTGCACGGGCATGGCGCAAAGGGTGGGCTTTATGCTCGCCTTGCAGCCAAGCGGCTAGGTCTGGCATCAGCTTATGTGCCCCATGGCGGCAGTCTGCATTATGAATGGAAGAATGCAAAAGGTGCGGTGTTTTTGGCCGCCGAAAAGCTTTTGCGCGTTAAGCGTTCTGGTTTGATTTTCGTTTGCGAATTTGAACGCGATGCTTATGACAAGAAAATTGGCATTGGCTCTTGTGCGTCAACGGTGATCTACAATGGATTGGCGCCGGATGATTTCGCGTCCCGGAAATTGGACGTTGGAGCTAGTGATTTTTTCTTTGTGGGTGAGATGCGCTCGATCAAGGGCGTTGATATTTTGCTGAAGGCATTAGCTGAAATTTCAGTTGATCATAGACCCAGCCTTACCTTTGTGGGAGATGGACCTGAGGAATCTGAATTCAGAGCCTTGGCCATTTCATTGGGGCTTGGTGAAAAGGTTACTTTCGTTGGTCGCAAATCCATGCGTGAAGCCATGCGCTTGGGGCGCACGCTCGTCGTGCCTTCCCGCCGCGAGAGTTTCCCCTATGTTGTGATCGAAGCCATGGCTGCCGGCATTCCAGTGATTGCTTCAGATGTCGGTGGCATCAAGGA
>PLXI01000082.1:5080-5249 GCA_003151375.1 Hyphomicrobiales bacterium | reverse complement strand
TCGAGTCTCTCATCCCGCACCATTCCACCCATCACACAATCGCGCTCGGCGTCTGATCAATCGTTGGCAGAGGCTTGCCCTCAATCACGGCTTCCAGCGCGCGCAGGCGCTTGAAAATGGAAATCAGCGAAATGATCGTGGGCCAGGAGTTGATCAAGAACTGGAATGA
>PLXI01000082.1:0-5060 GCA_003151375.1 Hyphomicrobiales bacterium | reverse complement strand
CGCACATTGCGGAAAAACTCCGCCAAGGTTTCAGGCGCAGCGCGCGCCGGATTATCTTCGCCAAATACCAGCTCTTTGCGGTAAGCCGCCTCAACGCGTTGGTTCTTGAATTCAAGCCCAGGCAATTTGATGCCAATGCTTGCCAAGAATCCCGTTCCGAACAGCGACCAAAGAATTGCTGCGGTGACCAATGGATAAGGCACAACACCGATAATAGGCAATTCTTGCACATAGTGTTCCAGCGCGTGCAACACCGGCAAAAAGGCAATCAACGTCATGAAGGCATCAAGGAAACTGGTGCCAAGTCCCTCCATGGTTGAAGCAAAGCGCATGGTGTCGTCTTGCACACGCTGTGATGCGCCCTCAACATTGCGAATGGTTTGCCAGTGTGAGGCGTAATATCCATTCATGGCGGTGCGCCAACGAAAATTATAGTGACTGACAAAAAAGCGGGTGAGCGTTCCAACGATTACGGCGACGACGGCAATGCCCATGAAAACCAACAGAGAGACGATATATTCTGAAGCAGGGGTTGGGCGCGTTTGGGCAACCGAGGCCTGAACCAAATCATAAAACGGGCCATACCACGCATTGATGGCAACGCTGACTTGCACCTGAAAATAGGTGACAAAAATGATGAGGGCAGAACCCCACATTGACCAATTGAACCACGGATGTGGCGATATGCGACGCCACACCAAGCCGAAAATCACAACGACAAGCGCGAAATAAATATAAAACCAAATGAAAGGTGTTGACCAGAAGCTTTGAATGCCGATGACGGGTGGCGCATCAGCCGCCGGATTGGGCAAACCCAAATACGCACCAAAATCCCTAAAGAAAAAGAACCAAGCCAAAACTGCGATCAATCCCCACACTGCTGCGGATGTGAAAAACGCGCGAGGGGACGGGAAGAATGATATGAACATGATGGCCTTGCTGAAATAGCGTTTATGAAACTCTAGTTGGAATNNGGTGATTTGAAAAGCCCCCTAACGCATGTCCCTTGAATTCCCCGCCCACATCCGCCAACAGGTGCAGCAATGGCTTGCTGCCAAATGTGCGGGCGGTCGTGGCGAAGCGCAGGCCATGAGTGCCGCTTACAAGCAAGGCGAAAACTCCTCTAGTGTTTCGCTGGCCGCCTACCTCACCACCAGAATGCCAGCCACATTTGCTGCCGCGTCTGCGGTTTTGGATCAGGTGCATTTGGTCATGCCACACGCGCTGCCAGAAAGTCTGCTGGATATTGGCGCTGGCCCCGGCACCGCCAGTATGGCTGCGCAAATTGCTTGGCCCAGCTTAAATTCGATTACCTTGATTGAGACTGATAAAAGATTTGCCGATTTGGCCAAGCATCTCTCACCAGAGGCTGAAGTTGTGCAGCAACCTTTACAAAATTTAATCCGCAAAGCCGATGTGGTGATCGCAGCTTACGTTTTTGCAGAATTGCCTGAACGCGAAGCCGCTGCAACATCTTTGAAGCTGTGGGCGCAAACCAGTGAGTTGCTCATCATTGTTGAGCCGGGAACCCCCAAAGGCTTTGCCCGCATTCGTGCCGCCAGAGAGGCGCTGATTAAGTCTGGCGCGCACCTCGTCGGCCCCTGCACCCATACTAACGCCTGCCCGATGATGGGCACGGACTGGTGCCATTTTAAAACCAGGCTTCCGCGCAGCCGCGCCCATATGCAGGCCAAATCCGCAACAGTACCTTTCGAAGATGAAAGCTTCTCATGGGTGGCGGTTTCGCGCCATGCCGTCACACTGCCAAAATTCCGCATCATCGCACCACCTGTCGTTAACAAAGTTGCGGCCACGTTCAAACTTTGCGGGGCGCAGGGCCTATCACAAAGTGCAATTGCATCACGAGATAAGGCCGCCTACAACCTGGCGCGCAATATGAAATGGGGAGATGGGTTTGGTGTTTGATCTAAACGCGCTGCGCGATCAAGCCGTTCAACTTTCGCAAACTTTGCTGGGCTGGCTGCAAAGCCCGCAATTTTATGCTCAAGTAATCGCCGCGATTGTTGCATGGCTGCTGGCGCGTATTTTGTCGCAACAAATTTTGGCAAGGGTTTGGCTGTTCAACACCCAGCCCAGTGACGGGCGCTTATTTAAACCCCGCGCCATTGTTTATTCCTGTCGCGATTTGTTGCAGCCACTTTTGGTTTTTGTTGCCTTGGCCGTGGCTATAAAAATTTGTGATAATGTTTTTGCTTCATCTTGGTTGGTGAGGCTCGCCCAAAGTGCCGCTGTCATTTCGCTTCTCTATGTGGCGATCGAACGGTTCTTAAAGCACCCACTTATCAATGCCGGTGCGCGCTGGGTTGGCATTCCAGTCGCTACGGTTTTTGTCTTTGGCTACATGCCGCAAGTCATTGGATTTTTGGATGGTGCGGCCTTTGAAGCAGGCAACATCCGCATATCGCTTTTGGCACTTGTTAAAGCCGTACTGTTCGGGGGCTTCTTGTTGTGGATTGGCCGTGTGGCTTCCACTGCTGGCCAGCGCGTGATCCGCAACCAGGATTCAATCGATCAACATACGAGAGAACTTGCCGCCAAGGCCTTTGACTTGGCAGTGATCGCCACCGCGCTGTTGTTGTTGCTCAATTTGCTTGGCATGGATTTGAGTGTGCTGGCCGTAATCGGCGGGGCCATTGGTGTTGGGCTTGGTTTTGGCCTCCAACAAATCGCCGCTAACTTTATTTCCGGCATCATCATATTGCTGGAGCACAGTTTAAAGCTGGGTGATTATATCGAATTGGAAGATGGCAAATCCGGCAAGCTGCGCGCACTCAATATGCGTTCATCAACGCTGGAAACGTTTGATGGCAAAGAAATCATGGTGCCCAATGAAAAGTTTATCACCACAAAGGTGACGAATTGGACGCATAATGATCCACGCCAGCGTTATGAAGTGCCATTCGCGGTCACTTATGAAACTGATCCGCGCAAGGTGCAGGCGGTGGTGCAAAAGGCCATCAGTAAAAGTAGAGGCGTGTTGCAAGAACCTTTTGCGCCAGTCTGCGAAATAAAGGGCTTTGGTGAAAATGGCATCAACATGCAGGCTAAGTTTTGGGTGCTGGGTTTGGATGAAGGCGACAACAGCTTCATCTCAGAGGTCGCAACCGAAATCTGGCTGGCTCTGAACCAGGCGGGCATTGAATTTGCTAGGCAGAAACCCGCGGGCGTTGCTAAAGCTGTCGCCAAGAAATGATCTGGTGCCACTGCCAAACCGCCACCACAACAGGAAATGAGTAATATGCGTAAGTTAATTTCGTCTGGTTCAAAATTTGAGGCGGACATTGGCTATTCCCGCGCCGTGGTGGATGGTGATTGGTGTTTCGTTTCTGGCACCACCGGCTTTGATTATGCCAGCATGAAAATCTCTGCTGATGTGGTTGAACAGGCTGAGCAATGTTTTAAAAACATTGATGAAGCTTTGACCAAGGGCGGCTTTGCTATGGCCGATGTGGTGCGCGTGCATTACCTGCTGCCGAAAGCCGATGACTTTGAAAAATGCTGGCCGGTTACGCGCAAGTGGCTGGGTGCCATCGGCCCCGCCGCTACCATGTTTGAGGCGCGCTTAGCCAGCCCTGCCATGAAAATTGAAATCGAAGTCACCGCAAAGAAGCGCACATGAAGCAACGTCATATAGCCTTGGCGGTGTTGATTGCCGCCATGTGGGGTTTCAACTTCGTGGTCATTAAGGTGGGCGTTGCTGCTGTGCCGCCTTTCATGCTGCTGGCGTTGCGCTTTTTCTTTGCGGCGGTTCCAGCAATCTTTTTTATCGCGAGGCCAAAGGTGAGTATCACCTCTCTGGCGGGATATGGCTTGATGCTGGCACTGGGCCAATTCGGCTTTATGTTCATGGCTGTAAAAATGGGCCTTCCAGCTGGCCTCACATCCTTGGTGTTGCAACTGCAAGCCTTCTTCACCATGTTTTTTGCCTGGATCGTTTTTGCAGATATGCCCAAGTGGTTTCAGATCATCGGTGCAGNNCTTCAGGTACTGACTTTTTGCCGCTGATGCTGTGTGTTATCGCGGCGGCTGGCTGGGGTGCTTCCAATATCATCGCAAAGGCAGCAAAGCCACAAAACGCACTATCTTTTACAGTGTGGTCAAGCTTGTGGTCGCCTCTGCCGTTGTTGGCTATGTCTTGGATTTTTGAAGATCACGCGCAAACCGCAACTGCCTTGGCCCACCCAACACTGATCGCCATCATCGCCGTTGTCTATCTGGCCGCTCTGTCCACCGTATTCGGATATGGCGCGTGGAATTTCTTGCTGACCAAATATAGTGCCGGAACTGTGGCGCCTTTCTCACTGCTTGTGCCGATCTTCGGAATTCTGTCAGGCGTGTTGGTATTGGGCGAAAGCTTTGACAGGTTTGAAATCGCGGGCGCGCTATTGGTCATTGCGGGCTTGATCTTCAGCAACTTTGGTAGTGCCGTGTTAGGTCTGGTGTTGCCAAAGAAAATGGCGGAGCCTGAAGGCTCCGCCAAATGATGGATTTCTACTTTTGACTATACTGGTGCTTCTTACGGTCACTAGATCGGCAGCACTGATGTGCTTGCTCAATTCCTCCCTAAACTTGGGGTTTCGACCCAAGTCCATGCCACTTTTCTGACACAATCTCGCATGGCTGCCAAGCATTAAATTACGGTGGCTTGCCTTGACAAGTTAAAGCCTTAAAAGACGGGCAAATTCTAGGAAACAGAGATTCTAAATGCGCCTTTCCCAATATTTTATGCCGATCCTGCGGGATGATCCAAAAGAAGCCGAGATTGCCTCGCACAAGCTGATGTTGCGCGCTGGCCTGGTGCGCCAAGAGGCAGCTGGCAGCTATTCTTGGCTGCCCATGGGCTTTCGCGTGCTCAAAAAGATCGAGCAAATTGTCCGCGAGGAACAAGNNACGGCAAAGAAATGCTGCGCATTAAGGATCGTCAAGACCGTGATCTGCTCTACGGCCCCACCAATGAGGAAATGATCACCGATATTTTCCGCTCGGGGGTTCAGTCCTACAAAGATGTGCCGCGCAATCTCTATCACATTCAATGGAAG
>PLXI01000285.1 GCA_003151375.1 Hyphomicrobiales bacterium | reverse complement strand
GGAAAGCGCAAACAAGCCATCGTTGAAAACTTTTTGTTGTCGCTGGGCATTTCACCCAAGACCGCCAATGAAGATAGCGAAGGCATTGAACATCATGTGAGCGAAGAAACGCTGAAGGCAATGGCGCGGTTTCTGGTGAAGCAAAAGTGAAATTCGTGTCGGCTGGCATATTGGCCATGCTGATGGTGATGCAGCCCGCATTTGCTGAGCTAAAATGGCAGGCCGCCGGGCCAGGCGGCGGCGGGGCCTTTGAATCAGCAGCGATTTCGCCCGATGGCGTAGTGTTTGCAGGATCGGATCTTTCAGGCGTTTATCGTTCATCTGATGGCGGGGCAAACTGGCACGGGTTAGGTTATGCGCAAGGCGTGCTTTCAACCCATGTGGACACTGTGGCAGTTGACCCGCAGCGGCCCGAAACTGTTTTACTGGGCGCGGATAATGGGCTTTACGTTTCCACTGATTGCGGCAATGCAGCTGACGCTTCGTGTCGTTTCACGCGCTCATTTGAAGCGCAAGTTTCAGTGGTGCAAAGTTCTGGTGCTATTGCTTATGTTGCGGGCCTTGGCGGTTATTGCCGAGAGGGCGCGTTGGCTTGGCGCTCTGAGGATCATGGCGCGACCTGGAGAAAAGTTCTCGCTGATGGTTTGCCGCGCGCTGCCAATATCATGGGCCTGCGTATTGATCCGAATTCAGCACAGCACGTGATTATTATTTCCACCGCTGAACGCTTTAGCGGGCCTGAAACTTGCGGAACTGATCGTTGGCCAGATCCAGTGCTGCTCAACGCATATGAAACATTTGATGGCGGCGTGCATTTCACCGAGCTGACAGAAAAGCCGGTTGAAGATGTGAAGTTCGATTTATCTGTCCCGCAGCGGCTATGGATTACAATTCGTCCGCCCACGGATGATGTGGCAAGCAATGGCAAGACCTATATGCGTGATGGTGACATGAAGTTGGTTTCATCTGAGCAGACAGGGCAGATTTGGCCGCTTAGTGGCGGTGGAATTCGCTTACTGGATCTGCGCCGCCAAAGGCCTTGGCATAACAAGCCTTTCACTGCTGAAGATCAGACTGGATTTTGGCAATGGAATGAAGCCACACAAAAATTCTTTCATCTCACAACGGCTGAGGATTATCAGCATTGGGATATGGGTTGGAGCGGAATTCTCCACGCGCCGCAAGCTTCACTCAATGGGCACATACAAAGCTTCACTCCGGCAAATGACAACGAAGCGTGGTGGATCGACGATCAATTTGTTCACCACATCACTGGAGGTGGCAAGCTGGTGGTGAATTCCACAACTAAACGGATGAGCGATGGCAGTTTTGTGACGCGAGGAATTGATAATGCGGTAGGCGCCATATTGGCTCCGAGTGCTGTTGACCCAAACATTCTCTATGCGGGCTATTTCGACATGGGATGTTGGCGCAGCAATAATGCCCAAGGCGCACAAGTGACCTGGCGCGATTGTAATGGCGGGCAAATTCAGCTTTCGGCAGAGGGCACCTTTGCGAATTCCAGACTTAATGGCGATTGGCATGGGTTCGGTGGCAATGTTGTGGCGATTGCACCAGATCCGGAAGATGTGAAAACTGTTTGGGCGGTTCATGCGCCGCATAGTGAAGAGCAAGGTACTGCGGCTTCAGGTTTTTATAAGATTGCAAAAAGTTCTGATGGTTTTGCGACTTATGACGATATGACCCTCAATCTTGCAGCACTCACCAATGGTGCTGCGATTGTTGCGCTTAAGGTTGATGCGCCGATCAAAGGACAGCGCCGCCTATGGGCGATTGTGGGAGGCCAGCTCTACAAATTAGACAACGGCGTAAAAAAATGGGCGCTGGTGAAAGCCAATGACTGCGATGGTGGGTTTCTGGTGATGGCCGAACAGGCGAAGACTTTGCTGGTGGGCGGCAACGCGGGTGTTTGTGTTTCACATGATGGTGGCAACACGTGGTATGCATCACGTGGCAATGAACGTTTAGGTGAGACACGTTCTGTGTGGTGGTCACCCTTTGGTGCAACGCCCTTTGCCATTTCAGATTTTGCTTTTGATCCATCCGATGCTTCGCACATTTATATGACTGTGATGCTGCCCAGCACGGATAGAGATCAACCACGTGCTGGGCTTTACAGTTCTCGTGATGCAGGCGAGACGTGGGCGCAGGTTAAAGACTTTGGTGCGGGCGCAAATATGCAGCGCAATTTTGCGCGCAGCGTGACTGTGAACCCCAATGATCCAAAGATGATTGTTGTTGGCACATCCGTTGCAAGTATCGCAGGCGGGTATCTGCCCGATGTTGCGATGGGAGCATTTATCAGCCGCGATGGCGGCAAGACTTGGCGACAAGAAAATGCAGGATTGAATTGGCCATTCATCACCAGTCTGCGCTTTGTTGGCAACAGGCTTTACGGGCTAAGTCCGGGGCAGGGCGTGGTGTTTAGCGATGTGAAATGAATGGTGGGAGTGACAGGGATCGAACCTGTGACCACACCGATGTGAACGGTGTGCTCTACCGCTGAGCTACACTCCCAGCCGTTGCGAGGGCTATAAGGCGCGAAAACAGGCTCGTCAATAACGAGAGTCTGGCGCACCTGCAAAAGCATCGACGGGGCTGGTGCCTTCAAATTTTGCTTCGCCTGTGATCGCCCGCGCGGCGGCGCGTTGGGCTACCTCAATGGTTGAATAGGCAATCACCAAAGTGGGTATACGCGGGGCGTCGCGCAGGAAATAAGGGTGCCCAAATGCCACCATCAAGGTTGGTAATTCGTGCCAATAGCGCGCCATGCCGGTGTCGAGACCTTGATGTTCGTGCAGCCAGTCAATGTGAATGTGGCTGAGGCCAAGCGAGGACTCAACGGCTAAGACGTAAAGTAGCAAGTCGGCATTCTCACGCGTGGGTGGATTTTTCGGATCAAA
>PLXI01000135.1 GCA_003151375.1 Hyphomicrobiales bacterium | reverse complement strand
AAGCAGGTCGTCTGCCACCGCGCGGATTCCCAAAATCCAACAAGTTCTAGCATTGATCGAGCCAAAAATGCTGCCTACGAACAACCATAGATATATGGTATGTCTTCTTTGCATCTAAAGATATACAATTCTTTGCTACTGAGGGTTAAATTCGATTTCAATTTTAAAGGAAGGGAAACTTTTTACCGCTACTTAAGGAGGTCTTGGCCGGGGGGCCTAGCGTGACCTGGCTGACTTGGATGCAGTAAGGCAACTGAGAATATAATGTTAAATGTGAACCAAGCTTATAGATTGTGGGCGCATCAGGGTAAACTTCAGCCTGCGCCAACCCGAATTGACGAAGATCAAAACAATTCTGATCAACCTCTATATCAAGAGGGCGGGGTACGTATTACTGTTGGTACTAAGGGAACAGAAATAAAGTGGCTCGCTCAATCGCCTTGCGTGGCATCGTTGTTTTCTGTGATCAATTGGCTGCCCCAAGCAATCGCACCTGTTATTTTGCGCGTTCATTCATCTGGCTGGTTTGAGGAATTTTTTGATAAGCCCGAAAATGCTGCCAAACGCATTGAGGCTTTGATTGCGCGAAGCGATCGGCATTTTCCAGTAAGAACATTTGTTGAAGAGGTTGAACCCTCACGCAATAACGTGGCCAAGCTGCTTGTTGATATTTTAGAAAACCCAGGCGGTGCAGATATTTATTCGGTTGAATGTGAATATAACAAGTTCAACAATCGCTTCACCGTAGAGCACATTGGTTCGAAATCTCCCATTGCTCGCTTTTATGGAACCTATCCCAACACATACCCCTGCACTGTATCAAGCTATGGCGACAGAGTGAGCGCAGGGTATAACGCCGTATTATCTTCGGGTAAGCCTCGGGTTGATCATGTGCTGGCGGCATTCCGTCTGCCAGACAATCAGGTTCATTGGGTGCCCTATCACCGCTTGATCTTGCCTGTTACGGGGGCACACAACTCCGACCGCGTTCGTGTGGTATCTCAAATTGCACCGATCACCTTTCAGGTGATTTAGCCCTCAGCACTTACAAGCGTGTCGCCGTCTTGAGCTTGAATACTCTCCTCAACGATTTGTTCGAGGAATGAACGTTCGGCAACTGCGAGATATTCAACCTCCTCAACATTGTCGGAGTGCCAAAGCCAACGTAAAAAACCACGTTCAATATATGGATAGCCCATCCGGCTAGCATAGCCACGTGTCGCCATATGAAAGCCTGTCAGCGCCCAAATAGCATCAGGGTTCCATTTGCACAAAACCAGCAATGAACCCAGCCGCGAAAACAGTTCAATGACACGGCGGTTTTTGACTTCGCGGTCAACCCATAGCTCTCCATGATAAACCAAAATTCCTGAGAGCCTATCCGCAATACTCCCCTGTGGCGGTCTAGCATGACTTGGCACCATCAGCTCATTACGGCGCATATAAACGCCGATCATATAGTTGGCGCACCATTCACTCAGGCTGATATCCATCCGATCACAACGATAAGCTTGCATGCCGACAGTCTTGCCGGATTCATCGCATAGGCCCATCCAAAAGGCTCTATCGCCAGTGAAGTCACAAACAGTGTGATCATGCATCGGAGCAGGGTCTAGATTTCGTGCAACACGCTTTGTCTTAGCGAAGTCTGCCATGTCAGAGCCTATCGTTGTCACAAGCCCCAAGGCACTAAGCTCTTGCTCAAGCTGTGCCACCATTTTGCACACACCAAATGGGTTCGTTAAGCTACGAAGCTGCTGCATCCAAGATCCTTCAGCCACAAGATATATTACATAAACGGTGAATTAGCGGTGATTCGATTGTTGAGCAATCAAATTGCCTGCAAGGGCTGCGTAAGATTGCAACTTCAACTTGCGCGACAGTGAAGTTGCCAACCCTGAGAACTAAGTCTCTCCTGCGGAAGGAAGCGTGCCTTATAGGCCATTTTACGTGAGCCCTGAACCAAGAAGCCCAAATAGAGATACGACAAGTTGAGGCGCTGAGCCTTTTTAATACAGTCAAGAATAACAAAGCTACCCAAACTGCGGCCCGCTTCACTGGTATCAAAAAATGAATAGATGAGTGAAAGTCCATCATGCAAAACGTCCACCAAAACCGCTGCCGCCAATTGCCCGGCCTGTGGGTGGAGTCTGCCAAAGCGATATTCAAACAACCTTGTATCTACCATGGTTTCATCCACCATCGCAGCAAAATCCAACACACTCATATCGGCCATGCCACCATCCGCGTGACGCGTATCTATATAGGCGCGGAATAAATCATAATGTTCCTGGGTTGCGATTGCAGGCACGGCCCTTGCCACTAAATCCTCATTAGACTTGCGAACGCGGCGAAAACTTTTCGTCCACTCAAAGGAATTCACTGGAACCCGCACTGAAGTGCAAGCGCTGCAAGATTCACATCCGGGCCGATAAGCAATATTTTGACTGCGACGAAAACCAGCTTGGGTGAGTTGGCTAATTAACTCCCGCGGCTCATTGCCCAAAATATGCGTAAAAACCTTCCGCTCAACCTGCCCTGGCAAATAAGGGCAGGGGCTGGGCGCAGTGATAAAGAACTGCGGGAAGTTTCGGCGCTCGGCGGTCATGGCCAAACTATCCATCTTTATTGAATATGAAGCAATAACATTTGGCTAATTGGCGGTTTTGGTTTTATTTGCATATTTAAATCTGGAGTAGCTTCATGCAAACAAAATGCGCGTTTTTGGGTCTGGGTGTGATGGGCTTTCCAATGGCTGGCCATTTGGCCAAAAAATCTGGGGCAGCGGTTACGGTTTATAATCGTAACGCTGAAAAAGCTCAAAACTGGTGCAAGCTCCATGGCGGCACATTATCCGCCACCCCCAAGGTTGCCGCGCAAGGCCAAGATTTCGTGTTTGCCTGCGTGGGCAACGATGATGATTTGCGAGCTATTACTTTGGGCACAGAGGGCGCATTCCACGCAATGAAGAAGGGGGCGATTTTTGTAGATCATACCACTGCGTCGGCTGATGTGGCGCGAGAGCTTGCAAGCGAAGCCGCTGCGCGGGGCTTGGGCTTTATTGATGCACCCGTATCAGGCGGCCAAGCCGGTGCCGAAAATGGCACGCTTACCGTGATGTGTGGTGGTGATGAAGCCGCTTATGCCAAGGCTGAGCCATACATTATGTCTTTTGCGCGCATGGCAAAATTGCTGGGCCCATTTGGCAGCGGCCAATTGGCCAAGATGTGCAACCAGATTGCCATTGCTGGTGTTGTGCAAGGTCTGTCAGAGGCCATCGCCTTTGGCATGAAATCTGGCCTCAACATGGAAGATGTGATTGGTGTAATTTCCAAAGGCGCTGCTGGCTCTTGGCAAATGGATAACCGCCATAAAAATATGATCGCAGGAAAATTTGACTACGGCTTTGCCACTGATTGGATGCGCAAGGATTTAAGCATCTGCCTTACGGAAGCTCGCAAGAACGGGGCAAAATTGCCAGTGACGGCTTTGGTCGATCAATTCTATGCCGATGTGCAAGCTATGGGCGGTAGCAGGTGGGATACGTCGAGCTTGATCAAACGTCTTGCCTAACACCAATTAAGTTTTGAGCTTTCTCGCCATATCCAATGCGAAGTAAGTCAAAATCCCATCAGCGCCAGCGCGCTTAAAAGCCATCAGGCTTTCGACGATCACTTTATCTGCGTCTAGCCAGCCGTGCGCAACGGCGGCCATTAACATCGCGTATTCTCCAGACACCTGATAAGCAAAAGTGGGCACCGAAAATTCGCGTTTTACGCGCGATACTATATCAAGATAGGGCATGCCCGGCTTCACCATCACCATGTCGGCACCCTCCGCTATATCCAAAGCGACTTCACGCAGCGCTTCGTCGCTATTAGCTGGATCCATCTGATAAGTGAGCTTGTCGCCCTTTAGGAGATTGCCAGAACCAACCGCCTCACGGAAAGGGCCATAAAAGCCAGAGGCATATTTGGCAGAATAAGCCATGATCGCCACATCTTGAAAGCCAGCCGCGTCCAGCCCCTGGCGTATGGCCCCGATGCGCCCGTCCATCATGTCCGATGGGGCTATCACATCGCAGCCCGCCTTTGCTTGCACCACGGCTTGTTTGACCAGCGCCTTCACGCTCTCATCATTCAGGATGATGCCGTCTTTCAAAATACCGTCATGGCCATGCGATGTGTAAGGGTCTAACGCTACATCACACATGATGCCAATCTGCGGCACAGCACTTTTGATCGCGCGCACGGCGCGGCACACAATGTTTTTTGAGTTGAACGCCTCACTTGCAGTTTCATTGCGCAATTTAGCATCAGTGTTGGGAAATAATGCGATCATGGGGATGCCGAGGATCGCCGCCTCTTTCACCTTTTCGACGGCCACATCAATCGACAGACGGTTAACCCCAGGCATGGAGGAGATCGGTTCTTGTTTGCCTTCGCCTTCAATGACGAAAATTGGCCAAATGAGATCAGCCGCGCTCAACGTATTTTCGCGAACCAGATTGCGCAGCCAAGGTGTGCGGCGGTTGCGGCGTAAGCGCGTTGTAGGGAAATGCGGGGTTGGTATTGTCATGGTGGTTTTAATAGGCGGCGGCGTTGGCTTTGGCAAATTGGCAAACTCGCATGGCTTATACACAGAGTTGAAATAGAGACTCAATTGCTTAACCACCCTTCGAAATCCACAATTAGGGCTGTTTTTCAGGTCCTTATCAACTCTAATCGAATTCAAACGTATTTTGCTAAAATATAACAACAAATTTACCCAGACTCTTCAGCCCAGCTTAACACGGCAGGCGTAGTTTGACACCACAAGCCCGAACCCACCCAACAAGAGGTAGGTCAGGCAAACAGGAAAACAGAGGTGTCACTATGAGTATGATCTCAGTTGTGGGGGATAAGCACGACGGCAATGTTGCGCCGGGTGTAACTATTAAAGCAAAATATCTGCAATCGCTGACGCTGATTGAGCGTTTGCATCGCCGCTTGCTCGATGTGATCAAGGATGACTTTGATCGATCAGGCGAAAAGGAAGTTAACCCAGTTCAGGCCTTGTTGTTGTTCAACATTGCCGACGCTGAATTGACTGCAAGCGAACTCAAAACGCGTGGCCATTATCAGGGCTCAAATGTTTCTTACAACTTGAAGAAGTTGGTGGAAATGGGTTTTGTCAACCACGAACGTTCAATCGCTGACAAGCGCTCTGTTCGTATCAGCCTGACCGAGAAAGGCGAAAATATCCGTGCCCGTGTTGATGCGCTTTATAACCGACAGTTGTCGGCGATTGAGCAAGTTGTTGGACTCAACAATGATGAGTTTGAAAAACTCAATCGCTCGCTGGCACGTCTTGAACGTTATTGGACCGATCAAATTCTCTATCGTCTTTGATAGAAGCCTAAACTCAGGAGAGCGGCAAAAGAGCCTGTTCGCGTTTGTCACCAACGCGGGCGGGCTTTTTGCTTGCCTAAAGCTTCGACACTAACTAATGCGCTGCACGTTAGGCCAAATTGCGAACAGCAAGCTGCGGAGAGGTGGCAGAGTGGTCTATCGCGACGGTCTTGAAAACCGTTAAGGTGTAACAGCCTTCGGGGGTTCGAATCCCTCCCCCTCCGCCAAGTTTAATAAGTTTGTGAACAATAGTATAATAACGATTGTAGTGGTCGCCGTGGTCTTCGCCATCCTCTGGTGGTCAGGCCAACTGGTGCGTTTATCCAATTACATAGCCGAAACCCGCGAGGAATTGCGGAAATGCACCTGGCCGACTTGGGGTGAATTAAAAGGTTCCACGGTCGTGGTGATGATTTCAATTGCGATTTTAGGCGGATTCACTGTGTTGGTGGATCTGTTGTTCACCCTTTTGGTGCGCTGGATAACTTAACGCTCTCTAAATTTTTAATAGCATGCAAAGCCAGTGGTTTGTCATTCATACTCTGTCCGGCCAGGAACAGAAGGTCAAAGAGAGCATCGAAAAACGGATTAAAGCCGAAGAGATGGATGAATTTATCCATGAGGTGCTGGTGCCCATGGAGAAAGTGGTGGAAGTCCGCAATCAGAAGAAGACGGTTTCAAACCGCAAGCTCTGGCCCGGATATGTGTTTGTGGACATGGTATTGCTGGATGAAAACAAGCGTATTGTTGAAAAGCCCTGGTATTTCATCAAAGACACCCAGGGCGTGATTGGTTTTGTGGGCGACCCGCCCATGCCCACCCCGACGGATGAGGTGGAATCCATCAAGGCCCAAATCTCGGATTCGGAAGACCGCGAGAAGCCGAAGGTCAATTTTGAAATCGGTGAAACCATTAAGATCAACAATGGTCCGTTCCTCAACTTCAGCGGTGTCATTGAGGAAATCGAACCGGATCGCGGCAAACTGAAAGTCACCGTGAATATTTTCGGACGCAATACGCCTGTGGAGTTGGAATATTGGCAGGTTGAAAAAGCTTAAAAATTTATGGCAAAAAAGATTACTGGATCAATTAAATTGCAAATCCCTGCCGGGCAGGCGAATCCCGCCCCGCCCGTCGGTCCCGCGCTCGGTCAGCACGGCGTCAACATCATGGCGTTCTGCAAGGAATTTAATGCCGCGACTAAGGCCGATGCCGGTTTGGTGATCCCCGTGGTGATCACGGTTTATCAGGATAAGTCCTTCACTTTCATCACCAAGTCGCCGCCCGCCGCCATTTTGCTCAAAAAGGCCGCCGGCATCACTTCCGGTTCCAAGACTCCCAATAAGGAGAAGGTTGGCAAAGTGACCCGCAAACAGGTCATGGATATCGTGAAACTCAAGTCCAAAGATTTAAACTCGATCTCGGAGGAAGCCGGCTTCCGCGTGGTCGCAGGAACTGCCCGCAGCATGGGCATTGACGTGGTCGGTTAAACAAAACCGCGGGAGAGCCTCAAAACTCGTTTGCACCGCAATTAAACTGAATGCCAAATAAACCTAGTAAAAGATACCGTAAAGCCCTGGAACAGGTGGATGGGAAAATTACCTATGCCCTGAAGTCCGCTGTGGAAGTGCTGGCCAAATTCCCCAAAGCCAAGTTCAACGAAACCGTTGAAGTCGCTTTTAAACTGGGCGTTGACCCCAAGCAATCGGACCAGATGGTTCGCGGCACCGTTCCCTTGCCTCACGGCAGTGGTAAAACGGTCAAGGTGCTCGTTTTTGCCCGTGACGGCGTGGCGGCGGATGCGGCCAGGGCGGCTGGCGCTGAATTCGTCGGCTACGAAGACATGATTAAAAAGTGCGTGGAAGGCTGGACTGATTTCGATGTCGCCATTGCCACTCCCGAAGCGATGGTGGAAGTCCGCAAACTCGGCAAAGTGCTGGGGCCACGCGGGTTGATGCCCAATCCCAAGACCGGCACGGTCACGGAAGATACGGCGCGCGCCGTGAAAGAAGTCAAGGCGGGTCGCGTGGAATTCAAGCTGGACAAAGCCGGCAACGTGCATGTGCCGATCGGCAAAATTTCTTTCACCCCCATCCAACTCGCGGAAAACGCACGGGTGGTCATTGAGGCAGTCACCAAAGCCCGGCCTGCCAGCGTCAAAGGCTCATATTTGCAAAGTTGCACACTCTCCGCTACCATGAGTCCGCCGGTGCGCGTTGATGTGCGTGAGTTCCTGGCCGTTTCTTAACCTTTAATTTCTAGATAACATGCGTGCCGAAAAACAAAATCTTACTAAAGAGTATCTGGCCCGGCTGAATGCTTCGCCTTTTTTCATCGTGGTCAATTATCAGGGGCTCAAAGTGGGTCCCATCACTGAATTGCGCAAACGCCTGAACAAGGCCGGCGCGGAGATTCATGTCGTCAAGAACTCCATCTTCCGCCTGGCTACCCAAGAGGCTGGCGTGGCGGAATTGAATGGCAGCTTGGCTGGTCAAATAGCCGTCATCACGGGTAAAAAAGACATTTCGAGCGCGGCGAAGGTTGTCAAAACCTTCAACGCTGAGTTCGACAAGCTAAAAATTCGCTTCGGTTATTTGAACAATAATCGTTTGGAATCGTCTGATCTTCTCACCTTGGCGGATTTGCCGTCCATCGAAGTTCTGCGCAGCCGGTTGATGGGAGTGCTCCTAGCCCCAGCTACCAAGCTCGCGGTGCTGTTGAATACGCCCGCCAGTCAGCTCGCCCGCGTTTTGCAGGCGCGCGTGGACAAAGGCGAGTAATTAAATTTCGGGTCTCCGATGAGGCTCTAAAATGATTTCGTCCCCAAATGGGGGTGAAAAAACAACTAACAACAAAGTAAATCGTCGGCTTGCAGGCAGCGAGCTTAATATATCCGTGGCCGCGGATGGCGACGAGACTGAAAGGTAACATGGCTGAATTAGCAACAATCGTAGAGCAACTGAGCAAACTGACCGTAATCGAAACCGCGGACCTGGTGAAACAATTGGAAGCTGCCTGGGGCGTGAGCGCCGCCGCTCCCGTTGCCGCCGCTGCTGCCGCTGGTGGCGGAGCCGCTGCCGCACCCGCTGAAGTCAAGACCGCGTTTGACGTGATCCTGATCTCGGTTCCGGCCGACAAGAAGATTTCGGTCATTAAGGCCGTGCGTGAAATCAAGACCGGCCTCGGTTTGGCCGAAGCCAAGGCGCTCGTGGAAGGCGCTCCCAAGCCGGTGTTGGAAGGCGCTCCCAAAGCCGAGACTGATGCCGCCAAGAAGAAGCTCGAAGAAGCTGGCGCCAAAGTCGAAATCAAGTAAGCAGTTTTTTAGCCGGGGCGGCGGGGTGTTTCCCGCCGCCCTATTGGTCAGCCGTACCGGTTCCGGCTGCCACTTGCAAATTGAGCCGGAAGAAGCAGATTATAAGAGCCAAATTTACTAAGCCGTGTTAGAGGCGGTTTTTGTCCGGCAAGTTCTCTGTTGAACGCAGAGTGCTTGCCTTGTGTCGTTTATTGAAAACAAAAGGTCTGGCGTTGTTGTCAGATCAATATTTAAAGGTCCAAATGCCATCGCGAGTAACTGAACGCATCAACTTCGGTAAGATTAAAGAGATTATCTCTCCGCCGAATTTGATCGAATTACAAACCAATTCCTACAAGGAATTCCTCCAGGCGGAGATCGCCCCTTCCAAACGCAAGAATTTGGGACTCCAGGCGGTTTTCACCGAGGTCTTCCCCATCGAAAGTTATGATGGCAAGTGCATCCTGGATTTCCACAGTTACGAGATCGGCGAGCCTAAGCTCGACTGGCTCGAATGTCTCCGCGAAGGGCTGACTTACGGCGCGCCGCTGTACGTCACCT
>PLXI01000056.1 GCA_003151375.1 Hyphomicrobiales bacterium | reverse complement strand
GGCAAAGCATTGATAATGCTTAAGACATCTGTGTCTACAGGGGCAGACAATCCAAGCCTCAAACAGCGCGATTTTAGGGTGCGCAGCAGCCTGCCAGGCTGATGTGAAATAAGAAAAATCAATGTTTTGGCTGGCGGTTCTTCGACCAATTTGAGGATGGCATTGGCGCTTTCCGAGTTGAGATCGTCGGCGGCATCAATTAAAACCACACGCCAGTTGGAGGCCGCTGTGCGGGCTAGAAAAGCGCCCAAGCCGCGTGCGTCTTCAACCGAAATTTCCTGCTTTAATTTTCGCGGTTTGGCATCATTTAACTGGCGCTCGAGAATAAAAAGATCGGGATGTGCCCTGCCCTCAATCCAGCGGCGGGTTTGTTCACTGCCGCCCAGAACTTGCCAAGCGAACTGATAGGCCATGGTGGCCTTGCCGACTCCTTTGGGGCCGTGCATCAGCCAAGCATGATGAGGACGACCGGAATCAAAACTCTTTTTGAAATGGGCTTTGGCCTCATCATGGCCGATCACTGTTTTGGCAAAATGCGGATGCCAAGGGACTTCGCGCGGATCATCGCTGGTTTCAGTCATTGAGCTTTTCCCGAATGCGGGCGGCCACCACTTCAGCGGTTCCGTTTGCGTCAATGAGATGGCAGCGCTTGGATTGCTGTGCAGCCAAATCGCTAAAGGCGATGCGTACCTTATTATGAAATTCCGTCCCCTTGCGCTCAAACCGACTTTCATGGGCTGTAGCTGAACGCGCAGCGGCGCGCGTTGCACCAATTGCCGGGTCAATATCCAGAATGAAAGTGAAGTCGGGAATTGCTTCACCGGCGATGGTGTTCATGAGTTGGTCGAATAGCAAGAATGATGCTCCGCCAGCGGCGACTTGATAAACATAGCTTGAATCAATGAAGCGGTCACAGATAACTGTTTGGCCGATGACCAAGGCAGGCTTGATGACTTGGCGCAGGTGAGAGCCTCGCGCCGCGAAATTGAGCAGCAGTTCCTCATTTGAGGTCCAGCGACTAGTCTCGCCTGAAACAAGCAAATTGCGTAACGCTTCCGCTTCTGGCGTTCCGCCCGGCTCACGCGTGGTCAAAACATCCTTGCCTTGCGCGCGCAGCCGCTCAGCCAACAATTTAACCTGAGTGGATTTGCCAGTGCCTTCGCCGCCTTCAAAGGTGATGAACATTTAGCCTCCGAAGATCATCAATAAAGCGCTGTCCGCTGCTTTGCGCCACATGTTTGAGGTGGCTTCTACATCTTCGGCTATGGCAACTGGCTGTTCAGCCACCACAGCGCCATCAACGGTTATGCGCATGGTGCCAATTTGTGTACCTTGCTTGAGCGGCGCAATGAGTGGGCCCTTATAAGTAATGCGAATGTCAGCTTGATCCTGCTCAAACTGAGCAAGTGAAACGGCAAAGGTGTTTGGTGTAATCAGGTTGACCCAGTGTTGTTCACCGCCCCAAACCCGCACATTGGAAACCACGTCTCCGGCTTCATAAATGTTGACGTTTTTAAACTGCGAAAATCCATAGTCGAGAATCTTCTGCGCTTCGATCTTGCGCTTGGCGGAATCTTCCATTCCGGCCATTACCAGTATCAACCTCCTGCCATCGCGCACTGCTGTACCAACAAGGCTATATCCGGCTTCTTTTGTGTAACCGGTTTTCATGCCATCAGCACCGGGATAATCCTTCAGAAGTGGATTGCGATTTTGTTGGGTAATTTTGCTCCAAGTGAATTCTTGTTCGCTGTAAATCTTAAAGAAGTTAGGATGCTTCGTGATGATGTAACGTGCGAGTGTTGCAAGATCAGCCACACTCATGCGCTGGCCGGGATCAGGTAATCCGGTTGAATTGGCGAAGCTGGAATTCTTGAGGCCTATTTCAGCCGCCTTGGCAGTCATGCGCTGGGCGAAAGCTGTTTCGGTTCCGGCAATGCCTTCAGCCAAGGCGATGCAGGCATCATTGGCACTATCGATTATTGCTCCGTGCAGAAGATTATCAACGGAGACTTTGCTGTTGGGCGCAGCAAACATGGTGGAAGACCCCTCNNATGCCACCACGGTGTGAAGCATCAGCACTCACCACAAATTCCTGGTCAAGCGTCAACTGACCTGCTTTCAGCATGTCAAAGACCACAGCTTGCGTCATCATCTTGCTCATTGATGCAGGCGGGATGGGTGTGTCGGGGTCCTTGGCTAAAAAGACATGGCCGGATTTGTAATCGATCAAAATCGCATTGCGTGCGGTGGTTTCAAAGGCAGTCGCACTTTGGGCCTGCAGCTGGCCCGAAAGTGTGAAAACGGCCGCAATAATGAATAAAATGAAACGCATGGCCGGACTTTAGCGAAAGCGGACCAGCAATCCAATTGCTATCTTGTTTTTAGCTGATTTGCCAATCAATCGGTTTTTGGCCATGGGCTATAAGAAAGGCATTTGCCTTGGAAAATGGTTTGGAGCCAAGAAAGCCATTGTGAGCAGATAAAGGCGATGGATGGGCCGAGGCAATCACCAGATGGCGCGTCTTGTCCACAAAAGCTGCCTTGCGCTGGGCATAGGCCCCCCAGAGAATAAACACGATTGGTCGGGGTTGATCATTTAACACCTTGATGATGGCATCGGTGAAACGCTCCCAGCCTTTGGCTTGGTGTGAGGCGGCGCGGCCCGCCTCAACCGTCAACACTGAGTTGAGCAACAAAACACCCTGCTCTGCCCAACTCTTGAGGTTGCCATGGCTCGCGGGCTTGAAACCCAGATCGGCGAAAAGTTCTTTATATATGTTGATTAATGAGGGCGGCGGGCGCGTGCCTGCTTGAACGGAAAAACACAAGCCATGGGCTTGGCCTTCACCGTGATAAGGGTCTTGGCCCAAAATCACCACGCGGGTTTGATCAAGAGGCGTTAAATCCAGCGCTGCAAACCATTCATTCGCTTTAGGATAGATTTGCTTTCCGGCTTCACGCTCGTGCAACAAGAAGGCGCGCAGCTCTGCCATATAAGGCGCGTCAAATTCAGGTTGCAGCGGGGTGAGCCAGCTTTGATGCAGCTTCACCATGTGGCCTCACCCAAGATGCTTTTTCAAAAATGCGATATCATCATCAATGATGTAATGGTTCTCAACCCCCCAGAAACAATGATCTGCACCTTTGATGATTTGCAAAGTGACATCCACGCCAACAGCTTTCAGCGCATTGAAAAGAGCCTCGCCTTGGGCAAGTGGCACAAGCCTGTCAGCATCGCCATATTGCAGCAACATGGGAGGTGCATGCCTATGCACATAGGTGATGGGCGAAGCGGCCTTGGCCAGTTCAGGATTCAGAGGCGGCGCACCACCTATCAACAAGCTTTCGGGTGAATCGGCGAGATCAGAATCGCCCCATGCATTGCCGAGTGCACGTTTTTGTTCGCCCAAAGTGATGAGATCGGAAGGGCCAAACCAATTGATCACGCATGAAACTGCGCTTGATCCTTCAGTAGTCCCTATGCTGCCTTCAAGCTCTGCATTATCACCTGTTAGCGCAAGGAGTGTCACAAGATGCCCGCCAGCACTGTCACCAAATGCTGCAAAACGTTTTGGATCAATGGGCAGAAGTTCTGCATGTTTACGCAAGAAGCGAATTGCGGATTTGCAATCATGCAACTGGGTTGGAAATTGTGCTTCATTAGTGTGGCGATAGGCAATCCGCGCCACAGCAAAGCCAGCTTCGGCAAAACGGGTAAACATATCCATCTTNNCCAAGCACCACCATGCACAAAAACAATGAGCGGGAACGGGCCGCCACCTTTAGGCAAACGCAAATCCATCATCAAAGGTCTGAAGCCCCATGGTGTGGCGTAAATGACATCACGGAAAAACAATCCACCATCTGGTAAAATTTCTGGATGATGAAGCGGCCAAGATAAATCCATGCTGATATCATCAAACAGACCTTGAAAATCTTCGGTCAGCGTCATGGCGCGTTCAACTTCATGACGGTGTACCAAATTGTTTGAGGGCCAAAACCATAACGGCATGGGCCGCAGTTGTGCCCACATTCACAATTTTGTGCGGCACGTCGGCGCGGTAACGCAAAGCCTCGCCAGCAGAAGCAAGTTTGGTTTCTCCGCTGGTTGTCACTTCCAATTTTCCAGTCACCACATAGAGGTGTTCCACGGTGCCTTGTGGATGGGGTGAGGATTCAAGCACGCCCTTTTCCTGGGCGTGGAAATCATACCACTGAAATGAATCGACTAAGTTGAGTGGGCCAACAATAGCCAGTTTGCATTTACCGTCTTGGCTTTCCAACATGGGAATGCCGGATTTGGTTTGATGTTCAATGAAGAGTGATTGCTGTTCACCGCGCAATACCTCGTCCACAGTGGTGTCAAGTGCACGCGAAAGGCGCATTACAGTGGACAGGGTGGGATTGGTTTCATTGCGCTCAATCTGCGAGATAATGGATTTCGCCACGCCAGATTGTTCCGACAGCTCACCCAAGGACAGGTTATAGGCTTTGCGCAGGCGCTGGATGGTTTTGCCCAAATCAGCTTGTGTATCAGGGCCCGAGGCATCGGAAGTTCTGGTGCGGGGACGACTTGACATGAATTTGTACCTCATATAGAACCAGCGTTCGATATAACGAACGATTTGGGACTTGGCTAGTGAATATAACCCTTACCATCGCATTTTCATAGGAAAATGAGTAGTTTGGTGAAGGGGCCGGTTGATCCCTAATCCGAACGGAGACTGAAATGCGATATTTTCCGCTGTTTTTTGATGTGCAAAACGCCCGCGTTGTCGTGGTGGGCGGGGGCGAAGAAGCATTGCGCAAAGTGCGGCTTCTGGCCAAAACTGAGGCCAAAATTGAAGTGATTGCGCCGGAACTTCACGCTGAATTGGCGGCAAACCCATCGGTGCTTTGGGCGGCCAAAGCCTATGCAGCTAAGCAGATTAAGGGTGCAGCCATTGTGATTTCGGCTGACAAGGAACTGAACGCCGAAGTTTACGCTGATGCCAAGGCTTTGGGCATTCCGGTGAACGCGGTTGATGACGCCGCGCTTTCGACTTTTATTATCCCCGCTATTGTTGACCGCGACCCGGTTGTGGTGGCCATTGGAACAGAAGGGGCCGCGCCGGTTTTGGCCCAACATATTCGCGCGCGCGTCGACAATTTGCTGCCGCTGACACTTGGCGGATTTGCCAAACGCGCTGCCGCGTTGCGTGAGGTTGTTGCCAAGAGATTGGCTCATGGCAACCCACGCCGCGCTTTTTGGAGCGACTATTTCTTTGGATCGGTGGCTGAGGCCGCCAGATACAGCGACGCAGTCGCCTATGAATTGGCTTTGGGTGATGCATTGTTCAACCATTCCCATGGCGTTTCGCGTCGCATTTCACATCTTGCGGTTCCGGCCGCTGTAGATCTGCTCACCTTGCGTGATCAGCGGTTGCTGATGGAGGCAGATTACATCGTGCATGATGCCTCAACACCCGCTGCAATATTAGAAATGGCGCGGCGTGATGCAGTGCGTCTGTTGCCGCACCAAATTGATATGATTGAAGATGTGAGCGGCAACGTGTTGCATATCAGCGTTATCAAACCAAACGCTTCGCCCTTCCCAGCCCGCGAAGAATTGAGCGATGCTATTTTGCGGGCAGCATCATGACCACGCAAGAAAAAGGTCAAGTGATGACAGCCAATCGGCTCGGCGATGGTGAAGTGGTGTTTCTCACCCGTGCTGGCACATGGAGCGAAAAGATCGATGAAGCCGCATTGGCCCAAGAGCCGCAAGCTTTGGCGGCCATAGAAGCGCGCGCTGCTGAAGATGTAAAAGCGAACTTGATCACTGGGCAATATCTTTTTAATGCAACGCGCATTGATGGCTTGATCCGCGCCGATCACATCCGTGAACGCATTCGCACTTTGGGACCATCAGTGCGTTTTGATTTGGGCAAGCAAGCCGAGGGCAAGGCAGGCGCCTTTGCCGCAGTGGAGTCTTAAAAGCTATGTATCGTTATGATGAGTTTGACGCCAAATTTGTGAGTGAGCGAACCGAGCAATTTCGCAATCAAGCGAACCGCCGTCTCAAAGGTGAGCTCACTGAAGATGAGTTTCGCCCTCTTCGCTTGATGAATGGGCTCTATTTGCAGCTTCACGCTTACATGCTGCGGGTGGCCATTCCATACGGCACATTATCTTCGCGCCAAATGAACCAGTTGGCGATGATTGCCGAGAAATATGACAAGGGTTATGCCCACTTCACCACACGGCAGAATATCCAATACAACTGGATCAAGCTGGAAGAAACGGCTGACATTTTGCAAGCTTTGGCAGATGTGGAAATGCACGCCATTCAAACGTCAGGAAATTGCATCCGCAATGTCACAACTGACCAGTGGGCTGGTGCGGCCGCTGATGAAATTGCTGATCCACGCCCGGTGGGTGAATTGATCAGACAATGGTCTTCGCTTCATCCTGAATTTTCATTCCTACCGCGCAAATTCAAGATTGCCCTGACGGGAGCGCCCACGGACCGCGCCGCAGTGAAGGTGCATGATATCGGACTTAGACTGCATAAGAATGCCAAGGGCGAAATTGGTTGGGAAGTTATGGTTGGTGGTGGTCAAGGCCGCACACCAATGATTGCCGTGACAGTACGGGACTTTCTGCCGCAATTTGAATTGATCTCTTATCTTGAGGCAATTTTGCGGGTCTATAATCTTTATGGCCGGCGTGACAATAAATTCAAAGCGCGCATCAAGATTTTGGTTCATGAGATTGGTGCAGAGAAGTTCAAAGATGAGGTTGAGGCAGAATATGCCAAGCATCCGGCCCAACAAACCCAAGTCGAACAGGCGGAATTGGCGCGCATTGCCACATATTTTGCGGTGCCCGAATTTGAAAAGCTTCCGCGCCTTTCCAAATCATTTGAGGGAGCACGCTTAGCCCATCCTGATTTCAAGCGTTGGACCAAGAACAATCTTGCCGCTCATGCCCGCGATGGTTATGCGATCGTCAACATTTCGCTCAAACCCGAAGGTGGCATTCCTGGAGATACCACGGCCACACAAATGCGCGTGATTGCGGATTTAGCAAAGCGCTACTCATTCGATGAGCTACGTGTCACTCATGCGCAAAACATTGTGTTAGCCCATGTTAGGCTTGATGATATTTACGCGGTTTGGCAGAAGCTTGTGGAACATGATTTGGCTGCGGCTAATTTGGGCTTAGCGGGTGATATTATCGCCTGCCCCGGGCTTGATTATTGCTCCTTGGCCACGGCACGTTCCATCCCTATCGCTCAGGCCATTAGCCGAAAATTTGCAGATATTGATATGCAGGAAAATTATGGCGCACTGAAAATCAACATCTCGGGCTGTATCAATGCGTGTGGCCATCATCATGTGGGCCATATTGGTATTCTTGGCCTTGATAAGAATGGCGAGGAATTTTATCAAATCACGTTGGGCGGTTCTTCTTCAGAAAATGCTTCTATTGGCAAGATCTTGGGGCCGGGCTTTGCTGCGCATGAAGTGCCTGATGCAATAGAAAATATCCTCAACACTTATGTGAAACTTCGCGAAGGAAAGTCAGAAGATTTTCTAACTGCATATCGCCGCTTGGGCGCCAAACCATTTAAGGAGGCGCTTTATGCCACTGCTTAAGAACAATGCCTTTGTTGCTGATGAATTTATAACGCTTTCTGATGAGGCTATCTTGCCAGTTTCGGGCAAAGTCATTGTTTCGCTCAAGCGCTTTCTTAGTTCATCAGACGAAATTAGCAAAAGCCAAGCCACCATTGGGGTTCGCCTCAGCAACACCGATAAGGCCGAGGCATTGTTGCCAAGCTTTAGCAAAATCATGCTTATTGTTTTGCCTTTTCCGGCATTTGCTGATGGCCGCGCCTATTCCATTGCGCGCCAACTACGCCTTGAAGGTTACCGCGGTGAATTGCGCGCTGAGGGCAATGTGTTGCTGGATCAATTGCAACTGATGTTGCAAGTTGGGTTTAATAGCTTTGAAGTGGCGGAGCGTTTTCCACTTGCAGATTGGCAAGCGGCTTCGAAGCGAATGTCATTGGCCTATCAACGTGGGCTATTTCGCAGCGCTGAGAAAGAGGTTTGGACTGAGCGTCATCACGGCTTAAACGATTGGCAGGAGCCACCTCAACCCATTGATCAAAACGCCATTCTTGAGGCTTATGCCGGGCTTGAAGGACGCGCCCTTATTCGCGCCTTTGCGCGTGATTTCAAAGGGCAGATAGCTTTGCTGTCTTCATTCGGTGCTGAATCATCTGTGCTTCTTCACATGGTGTCTGAGGTTGATCGCAATATACCGGTGATTTTTCTTGATACGCTGAAGTTGTTTCCAGAAACCTTGGCTTATCGCGACAGATTGGTGAGGGACTTAGATTTGCGCGATGTGCGTGTGGTGCAACCTGTGCCAGAAGATTTGGCAAGTGAAGATCCCACGGGCTTCTTGCACCTGAGCAACCCTGATTGGTGCTGCAACATTCGCAAAACTTTGCCAATGGAAAAGGCATTCAAGGATTTCAGTGTCATGATCTCTGGGCGCAAGCGCTTTCACGGTGCGGCACGCTCTGATCTCAAGTTTATTTCTTTTGATGATACCCGTGTAAAAATTGAGCCCTTAGCGGCTTTCACTGCACTTGATTTGCAAAACTATATGTTAACGCATCAACTGCCGTCGCATCCGCTGAAGCTAGCCGGTTATCACTCCATAGGTTGCATGCCTGAAAGTTGCACCTCAAAAGGCGGCAACGCCGATAATCCGCGCGAAGGTCGCTGGATGGGTAAAGAAAAAACTGAGTGCGGGATTCATTTTAGTAGTAATGGTAAAATCATCCGTACAGAAGTGCGCGATGCTACACGCGAACCTGCGTTAGTCTAATAAATTTTCACAGTTTGTATGAGGTCATCATGGTAGCCGTTTTGAAGCTGAAGCCGAACTCAAATCCGCGACGATCAATCGTCAAGGCTATCAGCTGGCGCATTTTGGGCTCTATTGATACGGCCTTCTGGGGTTGGTTCTTTACTGGCTCTTTCAAAATTGCCGGATCAATAGCGCTATTTGAAATCGTGACTAAAGTTGCTTTGTATTATTTGCATGAACGCGCTTGGGCATTGAGCCGTTTTGGTTTGAGGCAACTTTAGCTGTTAATCAGCAGGGCTTGTTTAATGTCACCGAGCAAGTCTTCCACATCTTCCAGACCAACTGAAAGCCGCAAACAACCGTCCTTGATGCCCATTAAGGCGCGGGCTTCAGGACCGATGTTTTTATGCGTGGTCGTTGCAGGATGGGTGATCAAGGATTTGGAATCGCCCAAATTGTTGGAAATATCGACAATCTTTAAACGGCGAAGCAAGTTGAACGCAGCTTCTTTGCCACCGTTCACGTCAAATGAAAGCATGGTGCCTCCAGCGCTCATCTGTTTGCGTGCAAGGGCCACTTGTGGGTGGCTGTCGTGATGCGGATAATAAACGCGTTCAATCTGTGGCAGCCGCGCAATTTCATCGGCCAGTAAAGTCGCCGATTTGCTTGAGGCATCAACGCGCAGCTTTAAGGTTTCCATGCCCTTGAGTAAAACCCACGCATTGAAGGGTGATAAAGTTGGGCCTGTATGGCGCAAGAAGGGCTTAAGCAGCTCTTCTTTGAATTGAGTTGAAGACAAGACCATGCCGCCGAACACCCGGCCCTGCCCGTCGGTGTGTTTGGTGTTGGAATAAAATACAATATCTGCGCCCATCGTCATCGGTTTTTGCAGAATTGGCGTGGCAAAAACATTGTCGATGATCACCAGCGCACCACTCTTGTGGGCGATGTCAGAAATCATCTCGATGTCGTGCACGGCTAATATCGGATTTGATGGGGTTTCAAGGAATACAACCTTGGTTTCCGGCCGCATTGCGGCGCGCCAATCGGCAGCAGTTGTGCCACTGACAAGAGTGTGCGTGACGCCCCAACGCGGCAAGATGTTGGTGATGATTTGGTAGTTAGACCCAAATAGGTCTTTAGAGGCCACTATATGGTCTCCCGACTTTAATAGGCAGGCCAAAGCCCCCCATGCGGCGGCCATGCCCGAGGCCACGGCGTAAGCTGCCTCAGCGCCCTCCAACAAGCGAAAGCGCTCTTCCAGCATGGCAACCGTGGGATTGCCATAACGGCCATAGACAAAGCCCTCTTCTTCGCCAGCAAAGCGCTGTTCAGCACTTTCCGGGTCATCATAGACATAGCCTGAGGTGAGATAGATCGCCTCAGAGGTTTCGCCATGTTCAGAGCGACTGGTGCCGCCCCGAACCAGCCTGGTTGATGTACCCCAGCCATCAGGCTTTTGGGTTTTCGTGTATTTTCCTTTGCGCATTGGGATCGCCCTAACTTCTCAACTTTGGGCCCATGGCAAGCCAGAAGCTTTCCAGCCATTGACAAGCGCGCGGTGGCCAGAGGCGTCTTTATCGCCTTCAAAGCCCGATGCCACATTCCAGCAATTGTTGAAGCCAGCTTGGCTTAATGCCGTGGCGGCGGAGGCAGAGCGTGCGCCCGAACGACATAGGCAGATGATTTCGGCGTCATTGGCCAAGCCCATAGCCTTGACCTCGTCCACAAAGCGTGGATTCACGTCCATTGTGGGATAAACTTGCCAAGACAGGCGCACCAAGCGGTCCACCTGCGGCACGCCCACAAAGGTCCATTCTGGTTGAGTGCGAACGTCAACCAGCACAGCTCCAGGATTAGACTTCAGCCGTTGATGGGCTTCGCTCGGGGATATGTCGCCTTTATACATGTATGAATCCTCTTTGTGGTTTTATAGCAGGCCTTGGGCTGCCGCGGCAAAAGCTTTTCACTCTTAGGTGTCAGTTTTGTTCTTTACAACGAACACCAATCGTTCTATATAACGAACGAATAGGAGTTCACATCATGGCATTGCAACTTGGCGATATCGCACCTGATTTTGAAGCTGAAACCACCGAAGGTCACATTCATTTCTATGACTACATCGAAGGCTCTTGGGCGATGCTCGTTTCCCACCCAAAAGATTTCACTCCGGTTTGCACCACTGAGCTTGGATCGATGGCTGTAAAAAAGCCTGAGTTTGACAAGCGCGGGGTTAAGATGATCGGCATTTCAGTGGATAGTGTTGAAGACCATTTACGCTGGAAGAATGACATCAAAGACGTGACGGGGGCATCAGTCACCTATCCAATGATTGGAGATACTGATCTCACGGTGGCAAAACTTTATGGCATGATTCATCCCAACGCTTCAGGCAACGCTAAAAGCCGCACGGCTGCAGATAATTCTACGGTGCGGAACGTGTTTATCATTGGGCCGGATAAGCGCATCAAGCTGATCCTCACCTATCCAATGAGCACGGGCCGTAATTTTGATGAGATTTTGCGTGTCATTGATTCACTGCAACTCACCGCCACCAAATCGGTGGCCACACCTGCCAATTGGAAGCCCGGTGATGAAGCAATCATTTTGGGCTCAGTTTCAGATGAGGCTGCCAAAGAGAAATTCCCGCAAGGCTGGAAGTCGATCAAGCCTTATTTGCGTTTAGTTAAGCTCGGCTAAGTCTCCCGACTTGGTGATTGAGCGTTTGGCCCGGCTTTATGCCGGGCCTTTTTCATGAGATTGTCACATCAAATTCATGTGGCTGTCATTTGTTTCAGCGATTTGCGGCTGGCGAAAACACAACATGGAGAATCAAATGAAAAAATTTCTAGCCCTCGTCGTCGCCTGTGTCGCTATCACCTGCGCGGTTGCCGTCAATACGGCCCAAGCCAGGCATGATTGGAACTTCGTAGGTATGAATGCCGCCAACGTAAAGAAATTTTACCACTTCACCTGCAATGACGTGCAATGTGGCAACTGGAACGTCAACCAATAAACCCCTTACCTTGAGACCCAAAGCCTGGCAGTAATGCCGGGCTTTTTTATTACCACCATTGTGGAGCTTTGAATTTCCCCGCTGCCTGTTCGATGGCAAAAGCGGTTTGAAATAACGTGCCTTCATCAAATGGTTTACCGATCAGCTGCAAGCCCAAAGGCAAGCCAGATTCTGACAAGCCAGCGGGAACAGCAATACCGGGCAAGCCCGCCATATTAACAGTTACCGTAAAAATATCATTGAGATACATTTCAACCGGATCCGTGATTTCTCCTGGTGCGAAAGCTGGCGAAGGTGTTGCCGGGGTTAAAACCACATCGCATTTGGCCCAAGCGGCATCGAAATCGCGTTTAATCAGCGTACGGACTTTCTGCGCCTTGACATAATAGGCATCATAGTAACCAGCCGACAAAACATAAGTGCCCACCATTACGCGGCGCTGCACTTCACGGCCAAAACCTGCCGCACGGGTTCTCTCATAAGTGTCAATCAAATCATCGCCAGAAACCCGCAAGCCGTAACGCACGCCGTCATAACGCGCGAGGTTGGATGAGGCTTCGGCCGGCGCGATGATGTAATAGCAGGGCAGCGCATATTTGGTATGCGGCAGGCTGATGTCAACCACTTGCGCTCCGGCGTCCTTCAGCCAGGCAATGCCCAGCTCCCAGCTTTTGGCGACATCGTCGTCCATTCCGTCAAGCCGGTATTCGCGCGGGATGCCAACGATCTTGCCCTTGAGGTCGGCCGACAGCCCCGCTTCCCATGCGGGCACCGGCATCTCCAGACTGGTCGCATCCTTGGCATCGTATCCGGCCATCACTTCGAGCATGATCGCGCAGTCGCGCACATCGCGCGCCATCGGTCCTGCCTGATCGAGCGAGCTTGCGAACGCGACAATACCCCAGCGCGAGCAGCGGCCGTAGGT